>MTNE01000064.1 GCA_002011355.1 Thermoplasmatales archaeon JdFR-43
TGGTCAAGTGATGATAACATATGAATGGAGTGACTGGAGAGCTAGACAGATATGGTGGTTACAGAGCATATATGTAGGAAAAAATTGGAGGAGAAAAGGAAAATGAAAAAATAATATTGATTATCAATTTTTGAAAATGATGAAGCATTTATTTAGGTATTTGCATGATAAATAGCCCGTTCCAGTATTCATTAGCTCTTGTTAACTCTCTATAATTAAAAAACAAACATTTAAAAACAACATATTAATCTTTAGTGAGGGGAGGGTTTTTTAAAAGGTGCCTCCACGTCTTTTTCCTACCCTCCCCAATGTTTTTATAATTTGGCTTTTTTCAAAAGCATGTATAAAATCATNGAGCATACTGCCGATGTGGGCATAGAGGCTCATGGGAAAACTTTAGAGGAGGCATTTGAAGAGGCTGCCAAAGGAATGTTTGCAATAATAACAGATGGAAGTAAAATAGAAAGCAAAGTAAAAAGAAAAATCGAAATTCCATTTGATAGAGACGAGGAAATTCTACTTGTTGATTGGCTTAANGANTTGTTATACATTCATGATGTTGAAGGCCTAGTATTTGGAGAATTTGATGTGAAAATAAATGATAAGTTGGTTGGCTATGCTTACGGGGAGAAATATGATAGGCAAAAACACGGATATGGAATGGATATTAAGGCAGTAACATATCACATGCTCGAGATAAAAAGAAATAAAAAAGGAGTAACCATTAAAGTATTATTTGATATATAGGTGATTGAAAATGTGGAGTGGTCCATTAAATAAGATAGGAGAGTACAGATACGAAATACCAAAAACATACAGAGGTATAAATGGAAATTTAAAGATGAGGGTTCCTGCCTTGATTTATGCAAGCGAGGAAATGCTCCCAGCAATAAGAAAGGATAATGCTCCAGAGCAGGCAGCAAATGTTGCAACATTGCCAGGCATAGTTGGCAGATCTCTTGCGATGCCAGACATACACTGGGGCTATGGTTTTCCTATTGGCGGGGTGGCTGCCACAGATGCCGAAGAAGGTGTTATATCGCCAGGGGGAGTAGGCTTTGATATAAATTGTGGAGTGAGGCTTGTCAGAACAAATTTAAAAATTGGTGACTTGGACAGAAATAAAATAAGGCAGTTGGTTGACGAGCTTTTTAAAAATATTCCATCTGGAGTAGGTAGCCAGGCAAAGGTTAGGTTGAATAGGGCTCAGCTTGATGATGTTTTGCAGATGGGTGCAAGATGGGCGGTTGAAAATGGCTATGGATGGGAGGAGGATCTAGAATATCTAGAGGAAAATGGATGCATGGAAATTGCAGATGCAAGCTATGTGTCTGAAAAGGCAAAGGAACGTGGAAAATCTCAAGTAGGCTCACTGGGGGCAGGAAATCATTTTCTGGAGATACAGAGAGTGGCAGAGATTTTCGATGAAAATGCAGCAAAAGTATATGGGGTAAAAAAAGACCAGATAGTTGTTATGATTCATACTGGCTCAAGAGGCTGTGGCCATCAAATATGTTCGGATTATTTGCGAGTTCTGGAGCAGGCGGTGAGAAAATACAATATAAGTTTGCCAGATCGTCAGCTTGCATGTGCTCCTGTAAAAAGCAAGGAAGGGGAAAGCTATTTCAAAGCCATGGCATGTGCTGCAAACTTTGCATGGGCTAACAGGCAAATGATTGTCCACTGGGTAAGGCAGTCTTTTGAGAATGTTCTTGGCAGAGATGCTGAAGAGCTTGGAATGCATATTGTATATGATGTATGCCACAATATTGCAAAGGTGGAGGAGCATGTTGTGGATGGCGAGAAAATGCTTTTGTATGTTCACAGGAAAGGAGCCACCCGTTCCTTTGGGCCTGGCAGAAAAGAAATACCGAAGAAATATCAGGAGGTTGGACAACCAGTTTTGATTCCGGGAGATATGGGAACAGAAAGCTATTTGCTCCGCGGCACTAATGAATCTGAGGAGGCGTTTGGCTCAACATGCCATGGAGCAGGAAGAGTTATGTCGAGACATCAGGCAAAGAGAAGATGGAATGGGAGGGAAATTGCAAGAATGCTTGAGCAGCGCGGCATATACGCGCATCCTGCAAGCTGGAGTGTTATGGCGGAGGAGAGCCCAGATGCATATAAGGATGTCAGCCAAGTTGTCAATGTAACTCATGGAGCTGGATTATCGCTTAAAGTAGCAAAAATGGTGCCCTTGGGTGTAGTAAAAGGATGATCGAGTTATTGATAAAAATAGTAATATGTGCTGCATTTGCCATCCTAGCTTTAAAATTCAAAGTGCTTGACTCTGGAGGAACAGTTTTTGCAGTGATAATAGGAGCAACCATTCTCTTTACTCAGGGAATATCATGGTTTGTTTTGCTTCTGATTTTTTTAATTTTTGGCTCAATGGCAACAAGCTATAAAAGGAATTTTAAGAGAAAAAGATTGCATGAAAGAGCGGCAAGAAGAGCGACAAACGTAATGGCAAACGGCTTAATTCCTGCCATTCTGGCTGTATTTTCACTGACATATGATTTTTCCGTGCCGTTTGTCGCCGCCATAGCAGTTGCTATGTCAGATACTCTAGCCTCTGAGCTTGGCGTGCTCTCCAACAATGCATATCTTATAACTAACTTTAAGAAAGTCGAGCCTGGCACAAACGGAGCCATCTCATTGCTGGGAGAAGGAGTGGCTTTTTTAGGTGCAATCCTCATATCAATTGCAGGATATTTTTTGCTTAGCTTATCATTAAATGAAACAATTTTGTGCATTATTCTGGGCTTAATTGGCTGCCATATAGATTCAGTGCTTGGAGCGACTTTTCAGGGAAGATATAAGGGAGCGATAACGGGAGAAGATACAGTATTAACAAATAGCGATGTCAATTTAATATCAATATCCATGACAGCATTGATTGCATTTATAATCGTGGAAGTGCTGTAGCTAAATTTTTCTTGCATTTATCATTACAACATCATAGTAGGCTACTCTTTTTTCATGAAATGGCAGGGAGGCTTTTATGGGGAATCTGTATACTTTCTGCCCTTCAATCTTCCATCCGTTTTCTTCTACCAATTTTTTTATGAATTCTACACTATCTTTTAAATGGAGAGAATAAAAAACATTGCTTATCTCCATTGCCTTTTTAACAAATTTTTTGTCTGCCCCTCTATTTGCATACTGTGCACCAAATGGAGGATTCATAATAACTGTGTCTCCTTGCAAATGAAAATCCTCAACATCCATTACAAAAAATTCTGTTTTTACTCCTAATTTTTTTGCCTCCTTTATTGCAATTTTTACTAACCTTTCATCTATATCTACACCAATGACTTTTTTCGCTTTCAATAATGCTGCCCCTATTGAAAAAATGCCTGTTCCGCATCCTAAATCGATGATGATCTTGTCCTCTATATCTCCATTATAATAGGCGAGCCATAAAATATCAGCAGCTATTGATGCGGGCGTAATATACTGTTCCAGATCTGCTTTGATTTTTTCAGGCACTTCGATTTTTTGAAGCATGATTTCCAAGTCTTTCTTTTTCACATTCTATTTATGCAATCCAAAAGATAAAAACTTTTTTATAGTAAATTTTATTTTACTTTTGTAAAATAAATTTGATGGTGAAAAGATGAAGAGGATATTGATTGCAATACTGGTTGGGCTGGTGGCTGTTTCGGCGGCCTTTGCATATTATGTCATTGAAAATGAAGGAGTAAGCAAGGAAACAAAAAATGCAACAGTTAATGTAACTCTCATAATAAATTTCGGCAACGAGACAGAATGGCAATATGAACTAACATTAGATGAAAAAAATGCAACAGTATTTTACGCCCTCTTAAAGGCAGCTAATGAAAATGGATTTAATGTCGAATACACCTATTATGGCCAGTATGATAGTTACTTCATTGATAGCATAGCAGGAGCAGGAGGAGATGGAAAATTCTGGATTTATTATGTCAACGGAGTGATGGGAGAGGTAGGAGCGGATAAAAAAGTTGTGGAGGATGGTGATATAATTGAATGGCGTCTTGAAGAATTTAGTTAAAAATTTAAAGGGCTTGGGCATAAACCATTTGATGAAAAAGAAATTATTGATTGCCACAGCATTATTATTTATAGGGATAGCAGCCCGCTTATGGCTGTACAATTTCCTTTCGTCTGCCCCCCATATTTATATAACGTTGGCAGGCACAAAGCAGCCAATTTTCATGATGGATGTATTTTTTGTTATCGCAGCAATTTCATTGGTAGCAGGAAGATATTTGGGTAGCTATTTCTCATTTTTGTTGCCTCTTTCAATAATGGCTGTAACCGATATAATAATAGGCAATAGCATGATTTTCCTGTTCACCTGGAGTGGATTTGCCATAATGGGCAGCATTGGATATGCAAGCAAAAGAAAAAGTATGTTGCAATTTTTCGGCTTCAGTATACTAGCAGTAGTTGCATATGATTTATGGACAAATTTTGGATGCTGGCTTGGATGGTATAGCCATGATTTAAATGGATTGATTCTTTGTTATACTCTGGCTATACCCTTTATGTTATGGCATCTTGTATCAACGCTAGCCATACTTCCATTATTTGCCTTACCATTTGAAAAACTTGATTTGAATAAGATGATAGAGATGAATCGCATTCCAACATTTTCCCCAACTGCTCTAATGATGGCTTTGAGTATATTGATGCTAATATGAAAGGATGGAGATACATCAATGATTCTAAACTTTTCTTCTACTCCTCATGTTGAAATATATTTTTCTCCAATAGATGTTGTTTCCTGCAAAAACATATAATTTGTAAATCGATAAACTTAATTAATAAGAAAGCATGCAAAAATTATGATTATAGATCCATGGGGCTCACAGAAATATGAATATGAAAAGCTCTTTGAGGA
>MTNE01000017.1 GCA_002011355.1 Thermoplasmatales archaeon JdFR-43
AGGCGGCATATGAAGGGGATCCTGCTGCCAAAAGCATTGACGAAGTAATATTATGTTATCCGAGCATAAAGGCATTGACTAATCATAGAATAGCTCATGAATTGTATAAAATGGATGTTCCTTTAATTCCGCGTTTAATAACGGAGATGGCACACGCTGAAACAGGTATAGATATTCATCCTGGAGCAGAGATTGGGGAGAGATTCTTCATGGACCATGGAACAGGGATAGTTATTGGAGAAACAAGTATCATTGGCAAAAATGTAAAGATTTATCAGGGTGTTACTTTGGGAGCCAAAAGTTTTCCGCTAGATGAAAGAGGAATGCCAGTAAAGGATGTTCCTCGCCATCCAATTGTGGAGGATGATGTGATAATTTATGCATGCGCAACCATACTTGGCAGAGTAAGGATAGGCAAAGGCGCAATTATAGGAAGCAACGCTTTTGTAACCAAGGATGTGCCGCCTGGCAGCAAGGTATTTGCTGGAAAGGAAAATGTTTTGGAGGGAGAAAATGAAAAGAATTTATAGGCCGAAAATAGCTGAAGACATAACCCAGCTCATTGGAAATACACCTTTAGTGAGGTTGAAGAAAATAGGCAAGGGTTTGCCAGGAGAAATTGTAGCCAAGCTTGAGTCTTTTAATCCCCTTTCGAGCGTTAAAGATAGGATAGGATATTCCATGATTGAAGATGCTGAAAAACGCGGTTTATTGAAGCCGGGCGATACTATTATCGAGCCTACTAGCGGCAATACTGGTATTGCTTTAGCTTTTGTTGCAGCCGTTAAGGGCTATAAGCTAATCCTGACAATGCCAGATACAATGAGTGTTGAAAGAATAAAAATAATGAAGGCATTTGGAGCAGAGGTAATTTTAACACCTGGCAAAGAAGGAATGAATGGTGCTGTAAAAAAGGCAGAGGAAATAGCGAGGAAAAACGGCTACTTCATGCCACAGCAATTTAAGAACCCCGCCAACCCAGAAATACATCGGAAAACAACTGCCTTGGAAATATGGGAAGATACAGACGGCAAAGTAGATATATTTGTCGCTGGTGTAGGAACAGGAGGAACAATAACTGGAGTTGGCGAAGTATTGAAAAAATTCAAGCCAAGCATTAAAATTGTAGCTGTTGAGCCTGCCGAATCACCTGTTCTTTCTGGAGGTGAGGCAGGCCCTCATAAAATACAAGGTATAGGAGCAGGTTTTATACCGGATATTCTCAACGTGGATGTAATCGATGAAATTATCAAGGTGAAAAGTGAAGATGCTGGAGAAATGGTTAGAAAGCTTGCAAAAGAGGAAGGAATTCTTGCAGGTATATCATCAGGAGCTGCAGTATGTGCTGCTTTAGAAATTGCATCAAGAGAAGAAAATGAAGGAAAAATGATTGTTGTAGTGTTGCCAGATACTGGCGAAAGATATCTTTCAACATGGGTATTTGAGGAACAAGATTAATTTATTTATACCCAAATAAAATTAATAGATGATAAAATGATAGTTGAAATAGATGATGATATATATTTTGTTGGAGTAATGCACTGGGATCGTCGCCTTTTCGATGAACTGATTCCTCTACCAGATGGAACAAGTTACAACGCTTATTTAATTAAGGGAAAAGATAAGATAGCATTGATAGACACTGTAGACCCTGTAAAAAGCGAAGAATTAGTGAAAAATCTCGAGGAGCTTGGAGTAAAAAGTATTGATTACATCATAGCCAATCATGCTGAGCAGGATCATTCTGGAGCATTGCCAATAATGCTCGAAAAATATCCTATGGCAAGAGTTGTAACTAATGAAAAATGTAAGCGTTTCCTCATGGATTTGCTTTTGCTGCCAGAGGAAAAATTCATGGTTGTGGATGATGGAGATAAAATTTCGCTAGGGGATAAAACTTTGCAGTTTATCATGGCACCATGGGTCCACTGGCCTGAAACAATGCTCACTTATTTGGTGGAAAATAAAATTTTATTTCCATGCGATTTATTTGGCTCTCATCTTGCAGTAAGCGATATTTTTTCTGAAAATGAGAAGTTATACAATGCTGCCAAGCGCTATTATGCTGAGATAATGATGCCCTTCCGTAACAAAATAAGGCAGCATATGGAGAAGATAAGCGAGCTAGAAATAAAAATGATTGCTCCAAGTCATGGCCCAGTTTATAAAAATCCAGAATTTATTCTGAATGCATATCGCGACTGGATTTCTGATGATGTTAAGAATGTTGCCGTCATAGCATATGTTTCAATGCATGGAAGCGTGGAAAAAATGGTAGAGTATTTCACAGAAGCTTTGATAAAACGAGGCATAAATGTCATTCCATTCAATTTAACGGTAACAGATATAGGCGAACTTGCTATGGCTCTTGTTGATGCGGCTACACTTGTCATAGCCACACCTACAGTACTTACTGGCATGCATCCTTCTGCCTTATATGCAACATATCTTGCCAATGCCTTGCGGCCCAAAACAAAATTTGTTTCTCTGATTNTCTCTTACGGCTGGGGAGGAAAGACTATAGAGCAAGCTAAAAGCATNATAGGAAATTTGAAGGTGGAGCTGCTTGAGCCAGTTATAGCAAAGGGTCATCCAAAGGAAGAAGATTTTGAAGCGCTGGATGAACTGGCAAAGAAAATAGCAGAGAAGCATATAGAAATTGGTATATTGGATAATTCAAGTTAAGTGAAAAGCATATATTCCATTATATCAAAGGTATCGACTTTAATCGTCCTTCCTTCTATTTTTATCTTGCCTTTAGCATGAACATGATATCGCCAGTAATGCAGTAATGGCAAACGAATGAAATGTATTGATGAAGCATGAAGAGAGATGTTTATGACAACATTTTCATTTGCTGCAGAAATGTGAAAAGAAGTTGGAATCAATTTGCCATGGCTTAATTCATAATCATAACAAATGATGGATACATTTTCTATTAAATTATAAGAAGANTTGCTGAATATTACAAATTCTTCCTTCATGAAAACATTTTTCATTAATTTTGCCCAAACTATGGAAAAATTGTCTATCATTATTTTTCCATCCATATATCCTCTCCTTATAAAAGGACTTAGCAAGAAAAAGATGTTATGATCGTGATAGCCCCTGCCCTTTACATTTTTTTCTTTTCCATTTATTAAAATGTTGCCCTCCACTTTCATACTTGGAATAGCAAGCCATCCATCGTTGCTTTTCCATCCTTTTGTTGTATTTTCAAAATATAGGTCGAATGAAATGAAAGAGGTAGCATATGATGTATTATAACATATCTTGCCCTCTTCATTCAAAAAACCTTTCATTATTTCATTTTCCTCTACGGCAATATATGGTGTTTTGCTGGATAAATAAAAGGATGTGTATACATCTCTTTTTTCATATACAATACTTCCGTTTTCATAAAAATGCACTCCAATCATTAAAATTCCTTTACTTTCGTTTCCTAAAGAAGTTATCATGAAAACTATACTTTCGTTATTTCCAAAAATTGCCTCAAAATACCATGTTTCAATATGTAAGGGCAAGTCAGCATGAAAAGCATCATCCTGCAGAGTTATATCATAGAGGTTAATGTTATTTAATAAAAGAAGGATGATGATAAACAAAATGCTTTTCATAAACATATACCCTAATCACAAAAGGATTTAAAATTCTATATAACCTGTCTGTTTTGCAGGACAGATAATAAAAGGTCTTTCCCCTTGGGTGTTAATTCATACACTTTATGCTCGCTATCTATAGCTTTCCCCTTAACAAAACCAGCTTTCTCCAAAATTAATATAAAGAGGGCTAAATCGTGATATGGCAAATTTACTTCTTTTTCCAATCTGGAAATATCTTTAGGTGTCAGAAGAGTTAACAAAATTCTTTCTATAACACGTAATCCAGTCCCTACTCCTAGCCTCTGCCCCAATAAATCCATGTATCTAAGAGCTATTTCAAAAGTAGCTTTGTCAATGATATCCACCCGTCCCAAATTTATTATATCAAGATAACCCATTAATCTGTACTCCTTTTTCTTGATTTCTCTCAGATACGGCAAGGCCTCTTTATATGGTTTAATGAATTCATTGAGTATCCATTCCTTAATTTCTATTCCTGTTATTTTCTTTAATCCTCCTCTAATGGTGTTTCTTTTTGTTTCATCCCCAATTTCACCATATAAATCAGTAAAAAGTTTGATTTTTGACACAGCCTTACAAATATTTTCTACTTCTTCCTCCTCTGTCAAACTTTTTATAATATCTTCTCCTAGAGGGGAAATGTTCAGGTTGCCGCTTTTGCCAATAATTAAACCGTATTGCCTAAGCGCCGATAATTTTGCCCTAAATCTCCCGCTTTTATGAGTTGTGTGTCCCAACTTTCTGGCAAGTACTTTTATATCTCTTATTTTTTCTCTATCTATCAATTTCAGTATAGCCACTGCCTCGTTGATTCCAATCAATGGATATTCATAGTTCCCTAGTTTTCCCATGTTGGTAATAGAATTCATAGTTAATAAATTTGTCTAAAATTACCGAAAATAACCGAAAAATTTCAAAAAATTTAAATACTCATGTTTATTCTTGATGTGTAGTGGGTGAGGGGAGTGGGATGTTTGTCCTTAAACAACCGAAAAATCCTTTCATTTTCTGCCTCCGAATATTTTATAATTTCTAGTCCTCAAATACTGACAGGCTCCCCTCACCCACTGGCATATTTTAAAGGAGGGATATGATGAAAAGAGAAAAAAAGCGTATAGGAAAGGTTTTGGTGATAGTAGTATCTGCAGCGATAATAGCGGCAGCGATACCAGCTACAATTGCAAGAAATGGCATCTATTTTTCCTTTGACAGCAACAATAACAACGATTCCAATGGCATCTTCAATATGAACAAA
>MTNE01000043.1 GCA_002011355.1 Thermoplasmatales archaeon JdFR-43
AATCTCATAAAAGATTTGTCTGGATACAAAATAGAAAAGAGAGAGTTTAGATACGGCAGCAGCAGAATAGATTTTTTGCTTAGCNACAATAAAAAATGTTTGTTAGAAGTGAAAGGATGCACCCTTGCAAAAGATAGAATAGCCATGTTTCCAGATGCGCCCACTATTAGAGGACAAAGACATATAATGGAGTTGATGGATGCCATAGAAAGAGGATATGATGCAATCATCCTATTTTTAATAATGAGAAATGCTTTTGCATTCTCTCCAAACTGGGAGATGGATAGAGAATTTTCATTAGCTCTTAAAAAAGCATATGAAAAAGGTGTTAAAATAATTGCATGCAGAATAAAATTTGAAGAAAAGGGAGTTTGTTATGCTGGAGAGATTCCAGTTATAATGGAAAAAGAGTTCTCTCAAATTAAGAGGAGCTCAGAACATTCCAAGCTATAAAATCTCTTATGATTTTTGCTGCGAGTAATGATGTCCTCTCATCATCATATGGTGGACATACCTCCACAACATCCATTGCAATTATTCTATCTGCCAGTTCTTTTATAAAATCAAAAATTTCGTATCCTAATCCCATTGGTTCGGGATTACTCACCCCAGGAGCATAACAAGGGTCAAAAACATCCATATCAATACTGAGATATATTTTTTCAAAATGTATCTTATCTGTCATATCGCTCTTGAATTCCTCTACAGTATAATACTTAAAATCCAGTTCTGCTGCTTCTTTAATTTCCTCCTCTGACGCAGATCTTATGCCAAAGGAAATTATTCTATCTCTGCCTACTTTTTCAAACATTCGCCTTGCTGCACATGCATGGCTGTTGGCATCGCCTAAATATTCCTGCCGGAAATCGAGGTGGGCATCGAGAATGACGATACCAAAATTTTTCTTTATGGGAGATATAAGATGAGGAGAAATAGAGTGTGCTCCTCCCATTGCAATGGGGATTTTGTCATCTTCCATGCACTTTTCAATAAGTTTCTTTGCATCCTCTATACTCAAATTGCCTGCATCATGGATTGCAATATTCTGCAAATCTATGCCATGGATTATACTGTAACTTTCGTAATCCCAGCTTACATATCTTATAAAATCAGGCGCTTCTTTAGCTCCGGGCCTGAAAGACATCTCAACATCTTCGTACGGTACTCCAAAAATAACAAACTTTGACTCTTCGTAGCTCTGCTCTGCATCGGCAAACTTCATACTCTCGTTATTTTTCTTTTGCCCATCGCCTGGATATATTCAATGTCCTTACCTTCCTGAATTTTATCCTTAAATTCTTCTGGAATATCCATTTCAAAAGTTTCATAGGTTTCTAGGTCCATCAACTGCACTTTATTGCCCATGATTGAAATGACCTGCGCTGTCCTTCTATCTATTATTGGCACCGCCACCTTATGGCGCACTGGATAGATAACGCTTCTCTTCTGATTGTCGAATACACCAATTGCTTCTATTCTTGCTTTTGCTTCTCCATGCTTGCCTGGCTTGGATGTTGTCATGCTAACTATTTTGCATGGCTCATCATCGATGATTATATAACGATTCTCCTTCAATTCTCTAACCTCAGCCATCTCTTTCATTGTAGCACCAAAAAAGAAATGTATTACTAATAGATAAATCTTTAGCTTAAAATGAAGTGCAGTTATTGTAGCGAAGAGGGAATTGCAGATATATATGGCAAGTACTATTGCGAGGAGCATTTCAACAAATATTTTCTGGGTAGAGTGAGGAGCATCATAGATAAATTTGGTATTAATGGCAGGATAGCTGTTGCTTTATCTGGTGGGAAAGATTCGGCAGCATGCTTTTATGCTTTACATAGCCTTGATTTAGAGTTACAGCCATTTTACATAAATCTGGATATTCCTGATTATTCTAATGCATGTCAGAGAAAGGCAGAAGAGTTGTGCAATTTACTGGGCTACAAATTGGAAGTTATTGATTTGAAGAAATATGGAATTTCTCTGGCGAAAAAGAAAAAGCCGTGTAGCATATGTGGAACAGCAAAACGCTATTTAATGAATAAATTTGCTTATGAAAATGAATGTAGATATGTTGCTACCGGCCATAATTTGAGTGATGTGGTTACATTCGCTTTCAACAACCTTGCCAACGTAAATATTCTCAATTTCAGAGGAAACAAGCCTTATCTGGAAGGAAGAGATGAATATAAAATGGTGGCAAAAATCAAACCATTGTACTGGCTTAAGGATAAAGAATGTATGCTTTATGCATACATCAATAAGTTGCCGTATGCTGATGAAGAATGCCCCTATGCAATAAATGCTCCGACTCTGAGAATAAAAGAATGGATTCATGAAATTGAAGGCAGGCAGCCTGGTATAATGGTAAATATGGCAAAAAGTTTCTGGAAACTGGAAGATTTAATGAGCAGAGACATAAATTTAAACAAATGCAAAAAATGTGGCTATGCTTCTTATGGCAATATATGTAAATTCTGCAAGATAAGAAAAAGATAAAATATTCGATACTCTTCTATTTTTAAATGATTCTCATTCATTATGGAGAAATAGGCATAAAAGGAAAAAACAGGGCAGCATTTGAGAATTGTTTAGTCAGGAATATAAAGAAAGCTTTGGGAAATGAACTAGAAAAGATTTATAAGGAATATGGTAGGATTTTGGTAGAAGAAGGCGAGAAGGCAAATTATGAAATGCTGAAAGAAAAGCTTGCTAAAATACCTGGCATTGAGAACTTTTCATTTGCACATGAAGTTGATTTGGACATTGAAGAAATGAAAAAGATGGCTTTGGAAATTGCTAAAAATNAAAAATTTTCAACATTTAAAATATCAGCAAGAAGAAGNAATAAAGAATTTCCTTACAGCTCAATGCAAATAAATGAAATAGTTGGCAAGGAAATAAAAGAAAAATTAAATAAAAAGGTGAAGCTTAAAAACCCTGATTTGACAATCTTTATTGAGNTAGGAAACAAAAAAGCCTATGTATATAAAGAAAAATATGATGGCATTGGTGGTTTACCTGTTGGGAGTCAGGGAAAAGTTGTGGCGCTGCTTTCTGGCGGCATCGATTCACCAGTGGCGGCATGGCTTATGATGAAAAGAGGATGCAGGGTGGTTTTCATTCATTTTTACAATGAAAGTTTGGTATCATCACCTAAAAAAGTTGAGGANATAATTGAAAAACTTACTGAATATCAGCTTCTGTCAAAAGCATATTTCATCCCTTTTGGCACGCTGCAATATGAGATAATAAAAAAGGTGCAATCAAAATATCGCATGATTATTTATCGCCGCATGATGACAAGGATAGCCAATAAAATTGCTTCAATGGAGAAAGCGAAGGCAGTGGTAACAGGGGACAGCGTGGGACAGGTTGCATCTCAAACTCTGGAAAACATCCATTGCATATATGATGCATCAGATCTGCCTGTATTGTCACCTTTAATAGGAATGGATAAGAGAGAAATCATAGATATGGCCAAAAGGATAGGTACCTACGAAATTTCTATCAAGCCCTATGATGATTGCTGTTCTTTCATGGTGGCAAAGCATCCTGCAACGAGAGCAACTCCAGATAAGATAAAGGAAATGGAAAAGAAGATTGTTTTTGATATAGAGGAAATTATTGAAAAAGCAAGGGTAAGACAATACGGTATATGATGTACGATTTTTATTTATCTTTTTATTTTTGAAAAATATTTCTCAGGATTTTTCCTGAATTTTTCCTCACATTTAGCTGAGCAGAAATATATGCTTTGCCCTTTATGTTCAATCATGCTGTGAGCATTTATTACTTCTATTTCCATCCCGCAAACTGGATCCACTATTTCAGCTTCAATAAATTCTCTTGCCGCTTCAGGCTCATATTTTCTAAGGGTCTGGCTGTTTATTGCAACAATAACAGTACTTAATGACATAAGCAATGCACCAATCGCTGGACTCACAATGATACCAAAGTTGTATAGAACGCCTGCTGCTAGCGGAATGGCAAATATATTGTAGCCAGCTGCCCACCACAGATTCTGCACCATTTTGGCGTATGTTTTCTTAGAAATATCAACAATTTTATAGACATCTCTTGGATCATTTTTAACAAGTATTATGTCTGCACTTTCTATTGCCACATCTGTTCCAGCTCCTATAGCTATGCCAACATCTGCAGTAACTAAAGCTGGGGCATCATTTATGCCATCTCCAACCATTGCAACTCTATGGCCCTTTTTCTTTAGCAATTTTATTTTCTCAGCTTTTTCATCGGGCAGAACCTGTGCAAAATATTCATCTATATTCAGTTCTTTAGCCACCCATTTTGCAACTTCTTTGCTATCGCCAGTGAGCATGTAAACTCTGATTCCATTCTCTTTAAGTTTTTTAATCGCTTGACGTGACTCTTGCCTTATTTTATCGGCTAGAGCGAAAACACCAGCAAGCTTTTTGCCCGCTACAACAAAAATAACTGTTTTGCCCTCCTCCTGTAACTTCTTTATTCTTTCGTCTTTTACTTCTATATTCAGTTCTTTCAAAAGATTGGGGCTGCCAATGTATATTTCATTGCCTTTAATTATTCCATAGGCGCCTTTACCGGGCAGGGATTTAAATTCTTCAACTTGTGGAATTTCTATGCTTTTCTCTCGGGCATATTCAACAATAGCTTTCGCTATTATATGTTCAGAATTAATTTCAATACCTGCTGCCAGTTCTAAAAGTTCATCTTCTGAACGAAAGATATTACATCCACAACCCCGAATTTACCTTCTGTTAACGTGCCAGTTTTGTCAAAAACTACCGCATTTATACTCCGCATCTCTTCAAATGCTCTCCTTTGCCTTATCAGAATGCCATTTTTTGCAGTTATTGATGTTG
>MTNE01000176.1 GCA_002011355.1 Thermoplasmatales archaeon JdFR-43
CTTTTTATTTTTCTCCTTTTTTTCACCAAAAATTTTTACAATATAGATACAAAAAAATTTGTTTTTTTAGGAATTGTAGGTGTTACTCTGCCAACGATTCTGCAGAATATCGGCTTAAAATATACCACTGCCTACATAACTGGATTTTTGCAGAGTACAGGCCCAATATATACTGTTATACTTGCCTATATTTTTTTGAGTGAAAAAATCAATATATATAAAATTCTGGGCATCTTTCTGGCTTTTGTCGGCGTTTATTTAATGGTAAGGCCTGANGGCGGNGGNAATTTATTCGGCAATCTGCTTNTCCTCTCCTCCGCCATATCATATTCCATAGGAGGGATAATTGCAAAGGATTTACTGAATAATGGCTATAAACCCTTGCAGATAATAGCTTTTTCCTCAATATTTGGCACAATTTTCCTTATCCCAATGATATTTTTCGAAAAAATAAGCTTTGAATATGCGAGCATAAAATACATTTTATTTCTTGCAATATTCACCACATTCATTGCATATCTTTTGTGGTATTCAGCAATGGAAAAAATGGAAGTATCGAAGCTTTCATTTTTTACATATTTGATACCTCTTTTTTCTTTAATCTCCTCGCATTTTTTGCTGCAGGAAGAAATAAAAGTTGCAACAATACTTGCTGGCTTCATCGCAGTTTTAGGAGTAGCAATAGCGCAGAAGGCATAGAAATTTAAGCTAGATTTGCATTATATATTTATGATGCAAGCAAAACTTATTAACGATATTACTGACCTATCGTGGCTCTCAAGGGCATTTGATACAGAGATAAAAAGGCAGGTGTTCAATGAGGTATCAAAGGACTGGATAACAATGGAAGTTATTGAGGAAAAATATGGGGAGGAGGGTAAAAAAGCGTTAAAATTTTTTGAAAAAGTAAGGATGGTTGAAACAAGATGGACTATGTCAGAAGATGGTAAGGCGAAAAAGGAATATCATGCATTCTATTCAGCCTTTCATATTAATGTGATGACATCCATAGATATGATAAGAGATGTATTTTCAGTTATTTTAATGAGTGATGAAGAATTTGCAGAAATTGAGAAAAAAATATATGATTTTATTGGAGACGATGGCGAACTTAGCAGGGAAGTAGAAAAGGAATTTAATTTTACACCTGTACAAATGAGATGCATTGTAAAGAGATCTGACAAACTTGAATACAGAGGTATGAAAATAGAAAGGCTCGAAGAAAACTAAAAATATTAATACAATATGCATTTACAGTAAAATGCGAACAACGATACTCGGTGGCGGCAAGGAAGTAGGCAGAGTAGGCCTATTTAACGAATTTGAAAATGGGAAACTTTTAATAGATTATGGATTAACACCAGAGGAACCACCAAAATATCCTATGGAATCTCCCCCAGTAAAGTATGCAATACTTACTCATGCTCATCTTGATCATTCTGGCATGATTCCATGGATTTGCAGCAGATATAATACGAAAGTTTTTTCCACCCGTCTTACAGCTGAAATATCTGAAATTTTATATAAAGATACTCTCAAAATAGCTGATGCAAAAGGCCATCCATTCCCCTATGGAGAAAATGAACTAAATATTTCAATGCATAAATTTGAATATATTGAACAAAATGAAGAGATATTGTTAGATGGATTTAAAATTCGTTTTCATCCAGCTGGTCATATACCTGGCTCTGTTATGGTTGAAATTAAGGATTTGGGCATTTTGTATGCCTGCGATATAAATACAATAGATACAAATTTGCTTAAAGGAGCGAAGCCTGTGAAATGCAATACACTATTCATAGAGGGAACATATGCAGGTGTAGAGCACCCTGATAGAAAGGAGTTAGAAAAACAGTTTCTGGATGAGATAGATGATATTGTCAACAGAGGAGGAAAGGTAATAATACCTGCCTTTGCTGTTGGAAGAACCCAGGAGCTTGCTATGATTTTGTACAGAAGCGGGCATGAAGTATGGCTCGATGGTATGGGAGCTAAAATAGCAGATATAATGCTCAAGCACAAAGGATACATAAGATACCCTGAAAAACTAAAAAAAGCAATAGGCGAGATGAATCTTGTATATTCAAATCATGGAAAAAGACTTGCCTTAAAATCGGGCATAATTTTAACAACAAGCGGTATGATGAACGGCGGCCCTGTGCTATGGTATGTAGATAAAATTAAGGATGATCCTAAATCAGCAGTCATAATAACTGGCTACCAAGTAGAAGGAACAAATGGAAGAATGTTACTTGAAAACAGAGAGATAGAGTTGTATGGCATCAGAACAAAGGTAAATTGCCAAGTAAAATTTTACGATTTCTCTGCTCATGCAGGCCACAGCCAGCTGGTAAATTTCATAAAAGCCTGCTCGCCTGAAAATGTTGTTATATTTCATTCAGATAACCCTCAAGCACTGGCAGAGGAAATTGACTCTGCAAATATATACATTCCAAGCAATGGAGAAGAAATAAAAATATAGGAATAGAGAGAGGGTTGTTAGCCAATTAAGTCAATACCCATCTTCTGTCCATTTTCCCATTTTGGTAAAACAACGCCCTCATTTTTTGGCGAGAGGATATATGGCGATGATACTCCTGTCATTATTGCCATTATTCTGCATCTTCCATTGTACTCTTTGTTTACTCTGGCCCCTAGGATAACATTGGCATATGGATCAAGCTCTTGAGTCATATATTCCGCCACTTTCTCTGCAAATTCCAATGACATATCTGGCCCACCAGTAATATGTATAAGACATCCTTTTGCTCCTCTATAGTCAACTTCTAGCAATGGGTGATGCATTGCTTCATGCGCTACAGCTTCTGGTCCATCTCTGTTGCTCCTTCGCCCCATAACATTGCTGCAACATCTCCTCCCGATACTATCGTTTTTACATCTGCATAATCAAGATTTATTAACGATGGCTCGACTATTGTCTCTGCTATACCCTTTACAGTCTCAGCTATCAACTGATCCATTACAGAAAATGCTTTATCAATTGGCAAATGTGGCACAAATTCAAGCAGTTTGTTGTTGTCTAAAATGACGACAGAATCACATTCCTTCCTCAATGCTTCCAAGCCCTGCTCTGCTCTGAGTAATCTTCCTCTTTCTACCCTAAAGGGTATAGAAACCATTCCAATAACTATTGCCCCACGCCTCTTTGCTATTTTTGCTATCATTGGTGAGGCTCCTGTTCCTGTGCCTCCCCCCATGCCGGCAGTTATGAAAACCAAATCTGGCTCACCTATTATCTCTTCAATTTCGTCTCTTGATTCCTCGGCGCATCTTTTTGCTACATCTGGATAGCCGCCTGCTCCTAAGCCTCGGGTAATATTTTTACCTATGAGCAATTTCTTATTTGCTTTTGCTAAATCTAAAGCCTGCTTGTCTGTATTTATGGCTATAGTTTCTGCTCCATTGACGCCTATTTCCTGTAACCTTGTTACTGTATTGCCTCCGGCTCCTCCGACACCTATTACCAGTATCTTTGCTACTCCAAACTCCTTAAAATCAAACTGCTTTTCTCCCCCATATTTCAAGGCATTTTCAATTATACTCTTCATTTTTCTTCTCCTCCTCGGCTGGTAGCGGCATCCCATCCCCTCCCAAATACCGCTACTTTTTCCTCAATTTTTCAATTTCTTCAGTAAATGCTTGCAACTCTTGCAATTTCATCCACATTTCTGCTTTTTCACTTGCATCCTGCATCATTTCTTCAATGAATTTTTTGAGGGCTCTTCTTATTGCTTCTGAGCGTGAGGCAAATTCTCCCATTCTTATGAAAGTATCAACTGCACGAACGAGATGCACTGGAAGTCTTACCGTTATTTTCTCCGTCTCCATTTTTATTCCCCCAGGACAAATGACGTAGATTTGTTGGAGATTTTACATCGCTTGTCCAGCAATGTACGTCATTTGTCCGACAAAAGTAATACAAAATCAGTTTATATACTTTTCTATTTGGAAAAGTCGATTTTTATTATTTTACAGATATAATGAAAACGGATTTTAAATAATTTTTGAGGAAAATAACCAGAATAAATCGAATGTTGCCGGTCAAATGAAAGAATAGCATGACGCCGCAACATTTTGCATCACAAAAGCAGCTTACTCTTTTGATTCATAAATTTTAAAAAATGAAAAGCAAAAGAAAGNGGGGTGAAAAAGTTTTAACGTATTTTGATCACCGGAATACCTTCTTCATCTTGGCTATCTCCTCCATATGCTTCTATCTTAATGGTACATGTACCTCGATAGGAACTATGCCATTCAAAAGAAATTATTGAATCGGGACCCCAGTCACCTTCTTTTGTTTGCTCTCCATCTGGAAATATGCAGGTTATTCTGCTGGCATTTCCGCTCTTTACCATAACTTGAATGGTTATTTCGTGTATCACTACCGCAAAGTCGTATCCAGGGAGTGGGCATATTTCTTTATCCATAACATACAGATATCCTATTTTTGGTTTCAAAATTTCTACATCTACGCTATAATTGCTTTCTGCTGTTTCTCCTACTTTTACTGTCTCTGTTTCTGTATCCACTCCACCTTTATTATCTGTCACCCTCAATGTTACTTCATATTCTCCAGGAATGTTCCACACATGTGTTGCAATTGGGTTCCAACGGCTGCTTTCATCATATATGCCATCNTTGTCCCAGTCCCATTCATACATTAAAATTTTTCCATCCACATCATAACTTGAAGATGCATCAAATGTAATAATATCTCCTGCATTTGGATGAGATGGCCACCATGTAAATTCTGCTTCTGGAGGACTGTTTTCTCCGCCTATCACTATTGTTTCTGTTTCTGTATCAGTTAATCCATCATTATCTGTTACTCTTAGAGTTA
>MTNE01000086.1 GCA_002011355.1 Thermoplasmatales archaeon JdFR-43
GCCAAATCGCAGCCTGCACGCAAAGCAGCCATCGCTGCCAGAGCGGGAGCCCCAGTATAAGGGCCACCGCCAATTACTGCAATGACACCATTATCTCCTTTGTGACTTTCCTTTTTTGGTTTTGGGTAATAGATTAAGTCGCCTATGCCAACATATTCCTCTGCCTCTTTTGGTATTCCAATATCTGCCAGAATTATTTTCCTGCATTTTCCTTCCATTCCCTCTTTTATGAAGTGAAATGTTACTGTTATATCTGGCTTTATGGAAATGCTGCTTCCAAATCCAGTTGGGACATCAACAGCCAGAATGAATTTGTTTGCATTATTCAGCATTTCAACTATTTCCTTATATGGCTGTTTTAGCTCTCCCTTTACTCCAACGCCGAGCATTGCATCTATAACAGCATCACACTCCCGTAACAACTCCATAAATTTCTCCTTTTCATATTGATAAACTGGCAATCCCATTGCTCTCGCTTTTCTATAATTTTTCATTGCAAGCTTTGTTTTTGGTTTCGAAACAGCGATAATGACACAATCTTTTATATGACGGGCTGCAACATAGCCATCTCCTCCATTGTTGCCAGAGCCGCACAAAACAAGCCATTTTTTATATGGTAACTTTTTTGCCTCCTCCGCTATAGCTCTTCCCGCATTTTCCATTAGTTCTTCTGTAGTCACTCCAAGCCACTCAGCATTTTTATCCAGCACTTTTGTCTCCATTTCCATGAGTAAAATTTGTTTTTTGGTATAAATAGGTTGGTTTTTGCCCGGAAGAAGAAAAATATGTTGCAATCTTTTATTGCTTTTTAGGATACAACCAATACAATCATTATTTCATTTTAGAAAAGATTAAACATTACTTGGCCATATATTATCATGCTTCCAATGGATGACAGACAACTCAGAATTATGATGAAAAAAATGGGAATAAATATTAAAGAGCTCAAGGCAGAAAGAGTAATAATTGAGACGGCAGATAAGCAATACATTTTCAATAATCCTGTTGTGAACATCATGGAAGTAAAAGGAGAAAAAACTTACCAGATAACTGGAAAAGTAGAAGTAAAAACAAAGATAAGTGAAGAGGATGTCGAACTTGTTGCAGAAAAAACTGGCAAGAGTAAAGAAGAAGCAAGGAAGGCGTTGGAAGAAGCAGATGGAGATATTGCTCAAGCCATTCTTAATCTATCATCTTAGACATTAAAATTGCATCTTCACCATCAATGTAATATTTCCTTATTTCACCTACTCTTCTAAATCCGAGTTTTTTGTAAAAATTTATTGCTGCTTCATTGCTTTTTCTCACCTGTAAAATCACTTTACCCTTCATAAATTTTAAAACATGTTCCATTAGCATTTTCCCATATCCTTTTCGCCTGTAATCAGGATGAACTGCTATTGAGACAATTAAATTTCTTTCCTCATCCGCCATCACATATCCAATTATTTTTCCATCATCTTCCAGAACAAAAAACAGTTTTTTGAGGTAGTCATAAAAAAGAAGGCGAGGATAGGCAAATTTAAAGGAAAGGGTTTCGATTTTATAAACTTCTTCCAGATCTTCCTCCCTGCATCTTCTTATTTTCATTTTTTATTGAAATATGTCCAAATATTTAATCCCTGCCCCACAATATTTTTATAATAATATTTAATTACACTCTCATGACAGAAGGAAAAGAGGAGAAGGGAAAATATACAACCGTTTCGATACCCACACCTCTAGCAGAAAAAATCAAAAAAAGAATTGAAGGAACCGGTTTCAATTCAATATCCAGCTATGTGACTTATGTACTTAGAGAACTACTCGCAAGCATGGAGGAAGAGGAGGAAGAAGCATTCAGCAAGGAAGACGAGGAAAAAATTAAGGAAAGATTGAGAGCTTTGGGTTATCTTGATTAAAATGCCTGCTCCACACGGTGGAAAGCTCATAAGGAGAGTGGATGAGAACAAAAACATCGATGACATCGAAAAAATAAAGGTAAGCAGAGATCTAGCTCACGATCTGGAAAATATAGCATACGGTGTCTTTTCACCTCTCGAAGGTTTCATGTGCAGAGAAGATTTTGAAAGCGTTTTGCATCACATGCGACTTGCCAATGATTTACCATGGACAATTCCGATAGTTTTTGATTTTGATGGCAACATAAAAGAAGGAGATGAGGTGGCTTTGGTTGGTGAAAATGGGACAGTAGCCATAATGAATATTGAAGAAATTTACAGCTACGATAAAAAAGAGTATGCAGAAAAGGTTTTCAGGACAACGGATATAGCACATCCAGGGGTAAAGAAATTAACGGAAATGAAGGAAAAGCTGGTAGGGGGCAAGATTACATTAGTAAAGGAAGGAAAAGAAGAATTTGATAAATACTATCTGAAGCCATATGAAACAAGAATTCTTTTTAAAGAAAAAGGATGGAGAGATATAGTTGCTTTCCAGACAAGAAATGTTCCCCATATTGGTCATGAATATGTCCAGAAAACTGCATTGACTTTTGTGGATGGCGTTTTCATTAACCCAATAATAGGAAAGAAAAAGAAAGGAGATTTCAAGGATGAAGTCATTTTAAAAGCATATGATGCTCTAATAGAGCATTATTATCTCAAAGATAGAGCAGTTCTTGCAATTTTAAAAACGGAAATGAGATACGCTGGGCCCAGAGAAGCAATATTCCATGCTATTGTGAGGAAAAATTTTGGTTGCACTCATTTCATTGTTGGCAGAGATCATGCAGGTGTTGGCAACTATTATGGACCATATGATGCTCATGAGATATTCAATGAATTCCCGGATTTAGGCATAACCCCTATTTTCTTCAAATCATTTTTCTACTGCAAGAAATGTGGAGGCGTTGTCAATGAAAAAATTTGTCCCCATGACAAGGAGCACCATGTTTATTATAGCGGGACAGCCATAAGAAAAATGTTAATGAGCGGGGAAATGCCTCCAGAAACAATGATGAGAAAGGAAGTTGCAGAGATAATTATGAGTTACGATAATCCTTTTGTCGATTAATATGCGCCTTATACTGCATCATTGGGATACAGATGGCATATGNTCTGCAACTATGCTTTNTAACAAAGATTGCAAAAATATGACCCCAAAGATAGGAAACTATTATCTGGAAGAAGATGAAATTGAAAAAATCAAGCAAGAAAAATTTGATGAAATATATGTTGTTGATTTGGCATTGAATGAGGCCAGTTTAAAAAAAATTGCTGAGATAAGTAAAGTAAAAGTTTTCGATCACCATATAAGCAAAAAAGTTGACGGTGTAGAATATGTAAATCCGATACTGGAAGGAAAAGATGAGGAGGATTATCCATCTGCTTCATGGGTTGTTGGAGAGTTTTTGAATAAAAAAGACAANCTGTTATCCTTTCTTGGAGCTGTTGGAGACTGGGAGGAGAGAATAAGAAATACAAGATTTTATGAAAAATTGCAGGACTTTATGAAGAAAGCAAATATTACATTTGAAGAAATGCACGAGATGGTGCAACTGATAGATTCGAATTATAAAGTAGGAGATAAGAATGAAGTGGAGAGAGCAGTTGCCATGCTCTCAGAAGCAGAAGATGTATCAGAATTCATACTCAATAACGAGAAATGGAGGAGAAACAAGGAAAAGATAGAAGAGGAAATAGAAAAAATATTAAATGCAGAGGGAAAGAAAATCGGTAATATTCTGATTAAAGAAATGGATTGTAAATACAACATTATATCTGCTGTAGCCAGAAAACTATGGAACAAAAAGGATTATGTTATTGTTATAAACCATGGATACTTTGAAAATGAATGCCAAGTGTATGTTAGAGGCAGCAACGTTCTTCATCTCATTCAGAAGGCTTTGGAGCATGGTTATGTGGCTGGAGGCAAAAAGAATGTCATGGGTGCAATTGTTCCAAAGCATGAATGTGAAGAATTTATTAATGAAATTTTGGAGGAAATAAAATGAAGGCATTGGTGATAGGATGGGATTGCGCAACGCCGGAGCTCGTATTCAATAAATTTCTGGATGAGCTGCCAAATTTCAGAAAGTTGCTAAAAAATGCGACATATGGAAGAATGGAGAGCTGCGACCCTCCAATAACAATTCCTGCATGGATGGTTATGGCAACAAGCATAAATCCTGGCAAACTGGGAATATATGGATTTCGCCATAGAAAAAATAACAGCTATACTGACATTTGGATTTCAAACTCATTAAAATTTAAAAATGTGCCAAAAGTATGGGATATTCTAGGCAAATATGGAAGGAAGAGTTGCATCATTGGATTGCCACCTACATATCCTCCTCTGCCATTAAATGGCTGCATGATTTCCTGCTTTATCACTCCAGACGCAACAAAAGATTATACCTATCCTGTGGAATTGAAGAAGGAGATAGAAAAGGAAATTGGAGAGTATATTTTTGATGTCCCTTTCAGAACAGATGAAAAAGATGAGCTTGTAAAGAATCTGTGGGAAATGACGCAGAGAAGGCATGAGCTTGTAAAGTATTTAATACAGAATAAAGAATGGGACTTATTCTGGTTTGTTGAGATTGGCTTGGATAGGGTGCAGCATGCTTTTTGGAGGTATTTTGATGAACAGCACCATCTGCATGAACCAAATTCTCCATACAAAAATGTAATAAGAGATTATTACAAGCTGCTGGACAAAAATTTAGGAGAACTTCTCGATTTAATAGATGATGATACCGCCATTTTCATTGTATCTGACCACGGAGCAAAAAGAATGAAGGGAGCATTCTGTATAAATGAATGGTTAATCAGGAACAAATGGCTTGTATTGAAAGAAGAGCCTAAAGAAATAGTAAGCATTGGCAAAGCAGATGTTGACTGGAG
>MTNE01000171.1 GCA_002011355.1 Thermoplasmatales archaeon JdFR-43
CCCCTGCCTTTTAAATGAATGAATTCATAGACGAGGGGCATGGGCGGCTCATGATTGTATACAGATTTTACAATTTCCTTTCCAGTGTCCCATGAACTGCCGGCGGCAGCATGATCTTTTCCAAATGCTTCAAATGTAACATTAAATATTTTCCATCTTGCCGGCCAGTCAACACGCCATGGAAGTTTACCTATACCTCCTTTTCTTAAATCAATCCTGCCTTCATATCCGCATACTTTACATTTATAGTTGGCGGAAGGATAATCATACTCTGTAATTTCTCCCTCCAGCCTTCCGCAATTTTCGCACTTAACATTGAATGGCATCCATTTATCTGGAAGCTCTCTTCCGGCTATCCTTTTCATTATTTCCCTTATCTTATCTGCATTATCCAGAGCAATTTTTATTGCCTCATTATACGCTCCTTTTTTATACAGCTCATGCGCAAGATATATTTTGGGCTTTATCCCTATTTCCTCCAGGCTATTTAAAAATGGTTCGAGAAAATGCATTGCATAGTTTTCATGTTCCTCACATGGACAGGGTATTTCAGCTATTGGCTTCCCAACATATTTTTCATAGCTGGATGGCAGAAAAGGATATACTTTGCGAAGGGGATCGAAGGTATCACCAATATATAATAACTCTGCCTCTGTACCTATATCCTTCAATGCTCTGTAGATTGCTTCTGTTGTCATCACTTCCCTCAAATTTCCCACATGAATTGGGCCGGAAGGCGTTATGGCTGTAGCTAAAACATGCTTTTTTGCTTTACCTGCCAGTTTTTTTGCAACTACATCTGCCCAGTGCACATTGGAAAAGATTTCATTGAATTTTATCTTTTTGGTCTGAATGAGCGAAAAAGAAAGGAGCATCTGCTATCTAATATGCATCGTATCTTTAAAAATTGCATTACTCTCTTTACTCGTATTGGGCTGCCTCGTCTATTAGTTCTTTTACCTCTCCATCTTTCATGAATACTGGATGAGAAATTATTGTTCTTCTACAGCAATATCTTCTTATACCAAGATNATCCAGAACTTTTTTTGGCTCTTCGCCTTCAATATANACTCTCTTTTTATATTCTTCAAATAAGGAGGCAAGAACCTTTCCGCATGTGAAACATCGAATGGGCATTATCATTTTTCTTCACCTGTATGATTTCTGTTTTCTCTTTCTTGCTCCCCTTCCAAGCTGCTTCTTCGGCTCTTTGCGGCGCGTATCGCTTACTAACAAAGTTCTATCATATTCCATGAACATTCTTTTTAATTCTTCATCTCCTGTAAACTCTGCTAGAGCTTTTGCTATGGCTGTTCTTGCTGCCTCAGCCTGGCTGACTGGNCCGCCNCCNTCTACTCTNACTCTTATATCAACTTTCTTGCTATATTTTTCTGCAAGCTGGAGAGGCTCTGCTATTATCTGGCGAATATATTCTGGATAGGCAAGCAAGTTAAGCTTATTTATTTTAATGGTTCCCTTTCCTTTACTGACATATGCCCTTGCAATTGCACTTTTCCTCTTGCCAGATGCAATAACTACCTCTGCCATTTTACTCCCAGATATTCCGATAATTCTTTCAAGGTTATATAATTTATTGATTTTTGAAACTCGATTTTTTCGATTTCTTTATCTTTCAGCTCTTCAGGTATGCCAATGAATACCTTAAGCCTTTTATATGCTTTTCTGCCTTTTGGCTGTTGATATGGAAGCATGCCACGAACAGTTCGTTTCAAAATCATGTGAGGGACACGAGGAAAATAAGGACCTTTTCTCTTTGTTCCCCCTATTTCTCTTTTCTTCTTATATCTCGCAACTATTTCATCTTTATTTCCAGTTATTACAGCTTTTTCAGCATTTACAATAAAAATCTCCTCCCCATTAAGCAAACGTTTTGCAACAATTGATGCAAGTCTTCCTATTGGAGCGTCAGTAGCATCTATAACAGCCATATTTAACCACCTATTATTCTAACTTTACTTCCTTTTGGATTTTTCTCAACCAGTTCCAGTATAGTATAACATTTCCCTCCTGCCTTTTCAATTTTCTGTTTCGCTGTCTTTGAAAACTTCCATGCAGCAACCTCTATTTTGCCAGCCTCACCCATCCCAAGCACCTTGCCAGGCACTAGAGCAATTTCTCCATCTTGTAAATGCTTTGCAATCTTCCCAACGTTAACTTCAGCCCAATTTTTGGATGGCTTTTCAAGTTTCTTAGCAACTGCCTTCCATATTGCAGCTTTATGTCTTCTAGCTGCCTCATACAGCACATCGATGGTTCTAAGCAATTGTGGGTTCGTCTTTTTTCTTCTCATTGGAAGGAAGTATAAGAAAGTGTTTTATAAGATTTGTGCTTGCTCTAACAGCTTTCAGAAAAATTAATATACTAGGCAAATATAAAAACTTGTAATGGAGAAACACCGGCGTCATTTGCTTGTTGCATCAATAATAACGGCTGTTGTCACGATACTTTATTTTGTTCATTTGATACAATGGATTGTCACAACTGTTCTGCTGCTGCTAATCTTCCCATATTTATCATTCTCGTTATTTTTTACATTCATTAAAACGCCAAAAGAAGAGATAGCAATTGATGTAATGAGGAGAAGATACACAACGTAGCTACGGAATAATAACTTTTAGGTGAGGCAAAAGATATATCAATGCCAGTATAAACAGGATGAGAAGAAATATGAATAATATTGTTAGTGCAAATTTTATTATTTTCCATCCAAAAAGCAATATAATGGCGGCAGCAATTATAAGCCACAGTGGCAGATGAACTATCATGCTCTTTAATATAAGAAATGTTTATAACATTTGTGTATTTCTCCAGATACAATATGATAAAATGAATGCGTTGATGCTGTCATCGTGCTTGACAATCTTATATTCTCAGTAAAATCTTCATTTTTTTTGGTATCTCAATTGTTTTTCCTTCCTTCAGCATTAAGGAGGCGTGAAAACATTTTTCAACAAATTTTTTGAATAATTCCTCACCGTATTCTTTGCTTGCTTTTGAAGGGCTTCCGATATATGCCTCTTTTACCCCTATTTCTTTAAATTTTTTAAGAGAATTCAACAGGTTGAATTTAACTTTGAAATCCTCTATTTTATAATTTTTGACATCATCTGGAAACAAGTATAATGCTAAAGAAGTCTCCTTAACATCTGCATGCACCTCTCCCTCCACATCTTCAAATAACTCCCCCTTAAAATAGTAAGCAGATAATGGTTCGCATGCAATTATGCCATATTTCCTTGCCTTTTTAATTGCTTTATGTAAAGCTTTAACATGCATCAAATCCATGTGAAAATTTATTATCACAAAATATTTGAAGCCGTAGCTGGCAAATGATTTGAAAATGTCCAGCATAAGTTTATATAAAATTTTCCAGGGGATGGATACTGTTCCAGCAAAACCTTCAAGATATCTGCATACTCCTAATGGCAGAGGAGGCAATGAATAGCATTTTATTCCTTTCTCTTCCAGCAATTTTATAACTTCCTTTTCCACATTCCTTGCTATTTCAAAATCTGTAGATATGGGCAGATGGGGGCCATGAGCCTCCATCGGGCTTATAGAAATGAAAAGCAAGGTGTCTCGAGGCAAAGCATCAATTTCTTTCCAAGTTAACTTTGATATTTCCATGCATCTATATGGTAAATTTATAAATGGTTTTTTCTATTAACATTAATGAATATATTGCTTGGAGTGGGAAATGAAAGTAATGGCGATGATGCCATCGGCATATATGTGGCAAGAAATTTTAAACATGAAGGATGGGTTGCCATAGATTGTGCTACTGTGCCCGAGAACTATATGGGAAAAATCATATCTTATAAACCAGAGAAAATTGTTATTGTTGATGCTGCCAATATGGGATTAAAAGCGGGGGAAATAAGAAGAATACCAAAGGAGAAAGTTGGAAAAGCTTCTTTTTCAACCCATTCCATTCCTTTATCTCTTTTCATTTCTCATTTGCAAAAAACAACAANGGCCAAAGTTTATCTGATCGGTATTCAGCCAAAAAGCATGTATGGAGAAATGAATAAAGAAGTCAAAAAAGCAGGAGAAAAACTAATCGAATACATAAAGAAAGACAAAATAGAGGAAATAGAGGAATTAAAATAAATTTTAACTAAAAATTTATTATCTTTTTTGTTATACCATTTAATGCGAGTTTTAGTTATTGGAGGTGGAGCAAGAGAACACGCCATCTGCAGGGCCGTTTATGAAAGTGATGCTGAACTGTATGCTTTCATGAAAAATGCCAATCCTGGAATAAAAAGGCTGGCAAAAGATTATTTTCTTCATGATGAAACAAATGCAGAAAAGGTTCTGGAATATGCACTGAAAAAGAAAATCGATTTAGCAATTATTGGGCCAGAGGCGCCAGAAGAAGCAGGAGTTACAAATTTGCTTGTAAAACATGATATAAAGGTAGCATCTCCTACTAAGGAAGCAGCGGAAATTGAAACAAACAAGGAGTTCATGCGCCACTTAATGGAAAAATATAACATAAAAGGCAGTGTGAAATGCAAAGCATTTTCAAGCATTGAAATGGCAAGAGAATTCATTGAAATGCTAGATGGTGAGGTAGCAATCAAACCGCTTGGCCTGACAGGGGGAAAAGGGGTCAGAGTGGCTGGAGACCATTTCAATACCATTGAGGAAGCGATGGAATATGCAAAAGAAGTTATTGAGAAAGGCATTGGGAAACATCATAAGGTGCTTATCGAAGAGAAAGTAGTGGGAGAAGAATTTACTCTGCAGGCATTTTGCGATGGCTCCACCATATATCCCATGCC
>MTNE01000099.1 GCA_002011355.1 Thermoplasmatales archaeon JdFR-43
TCTGGGTGCAGATTTCCATAGATACAAGTGGGGCAACAAAGGGTACAACATATACTGGTTCGATAGAATTCCAGTTTAAGGCAGAAACGTAATGGGACCTAGAAAAAAGATACTGCTGCTGCTTGCCATTGCAATTATATTGGCGGCTATAGCGGCGCTGCTGACACTACCATGAAAAAGAAGTTGGCAACTATTGTTATCCTTTCTCTTATTTTATTATTTTGTAGCAGCTTTTTTTCCTCTCGTCTTTTTGCAAATGAAAATGCAGTGTTCGGAACCAATTATGCTTTTTCCATTCCAATCACATATGCTGTGCGTTTCAGGGGTGATTTTTCTGCTACAGTTGCAAGGGAAGGAAAAACAAATGAAGCTCATTTTTACCATTTTACAGCACTGAATAGTGAGGTGAGTGTGAGGATATATGATGGAGATGGATTCAGAATAAGAGTATATAATTCAACAGGCATTGTTATCGACTCTTATGCAACATCTTCTGATTCATGGGACTATTTTAACTTTTCAAATGCTCATGGTAATTACACATTAGAGATAATCGAAGATTCTTGGGGATATGCCAATGGGAATTATTATGGATTGGAAATAGTTGGAACAGATAGAATTTTTATGAATGAAAGTCAGTCATCTCTTTATCCAGGGTATTCTCCNTCTGGCAATTATTATGGAAGCAATGATGCAATGGTTCTTGGAAGAGGAACAGAATTTTCAGCATATGAAACATACGAAATTTCTTCTGATGGCAATTTCAGCTTTGCGATATATGATGGAGATTATATTGCAGCGCTGGTATACTCTCCCTCTGGTAGTTTTTATGGCACATTTGTTGCATCATCAAACAATGCATGGGATGTTTTTGCTGTAAATGGTGTGATGCCTGGAAACTGGAAAATAATACTTTTCGATTTGAGAGGTATAAATGATTACACAACTGGAGGCAACTTTTACAGAATAGCAACAGATGAAGCTGGCATATATGTCACCAATGAAAGTCTATCTAATATAGTTAGCATATACGACTTCTCTTCAAATGCAGGAGTAGATAAATATGCATATAGATGGCAGGTAAATGCGTTTCCACCTTCCACCAATGACACTCCTTCTGTTGAGTTCACCCCCTTACAGTATCAGAACATTTTCTACGACGATAGCATCTTCCAAACAGATACTGCAACAATAGGCTTCTATGCATCACACCGCTTTGTTCTCGCTTTGAATGAAAGTTCTGACGAAATCGCATTGTTGCATATATTATGGNATGGGAGAGGAAGACATTTACTCACGCCAGGNGCAACTATATTTCTATGGAATTATACTGGAAGTAAATACGATACATTAGCCATGAACAATGTAGCGAGTGAGGATACGCTGGAAGCTTATATACTGAACCCATCAAATTATATCCGTAACGGAAAACTAATTTTGCTTGTGGAGCAGAACTCATACTCCAGAAGAATATGGATATGGACTATCTATTCCGTAATTGATACAGACTATGTTATGGTGGAGGTGATAACAAAATGAACATGAAGAAAGTGATCGGAAACATCGCCTTCATTGCAGTATTTCTCATTATAATAACAAGATTTATCACCATATTTAATGGAGTGCCTTACCCAATGAATATTATTTCCTCTTCTTCAATGAAACCGAGTTTGCATGAAGGAGATATTGTAATCTGGATGCCCTGCAAAATCGAAGACGTTAGAGAAGGCGATATAGTTGTTTATAAAAGCATTTATGGCAATCTCATTATTCATAGAGTTGTTGACATAAAAGACGGAAAACTCATTACAAAAGGAGATGCAAATAACTATACAGACCANGCAGGCCCGCATATACCTGAGCCTATGGTATCTGAGAGAAATCTTTATGGAAAGGCAATAATGATTGGTAGTCAGCCATTGAAAATACCTTTCGTCGGCTATTTCTGGATTTATTTGCAAAAAGCCATCGACAAAATGGCCACCCCAATCAACTGGGGTAAACCGCAGCCAGCATTACATTATCTGATATTTTCTCCCTTTATATTTTTCCTGACCATTTTGATGGCATATCTCATAGTATGGCTCCCAAATGGCAAAAATCTGAAAGAAAAGCTGCATGAGCTAATTTTTGGTCCAGAAAAAATAACAGTCAAAAAGATGATGGGATATATTTTCTCCTTTTTCATTCCTTTCCTGCTGCTCACATCATTTTTTGCATATGATAGCATTGTTCTTGATGAACATAAAAACAAGGTTGTGGCTGGCATCCCAGTGTACAATCCTTCCTTGCTTCCTGTAAGAGGAATAGTTTTTGTGGAAGGAAATAAAAATATAACACTGGATAGCAGTATATTTGCCATTAAAAGTGGAGAAAGAAAAGAAATTGGAGTGACATATGCTAAAGATATCGGAGGAAAAGTTTTTGTTTATTCTTCCCCTTACTGGATGCTACTTCCAGAAAAAGTTATTGAATATTTTTACAACATGAATCCAAGGGTATGTATTTTATTTTCCTCGTTATTATCCTCGCTTATAATGTCGTTCATCACACTCCTGCTCCTTATATTTTCATCTATATTTATAGAGAAATTTCATCTTACAGCAGCGTATATGCCTGCTGTAACAATGAAACATTATCCAAAATTCCTTTTCTTATACCAGGGTATTGCTGCAATAAAAAACAAAATTAATAAAGTAGAGGAAAAGATTAGAAATATGCTACTATGGGTGGATACTATAAACAAAAAGGCAATTTTTATACCGTTGATAACCATCGTTTTCATTCCTCTTCTTTTTGATGGTATAGGAAATCTCTTCCTTATAGCATTTATTTCTTCCATGGTTATTTCTATCTCTTTATATCATTTAGGTTGCAGATTCAAAAATGAGTTTGCTTTTGCTTCTTTCATTTCTTCATCTATATTATCTTTCGTTTTTGCAGCCAGAATGCTGTTTTTTTTGAAGGATGGCGCAGTCATACTTTTCATGCAATATCTTTCGATATCCTTTATTTTGATTATTATTCTCTTTATAGTAAACTTTATGACAATGATGGCGTTTGTGGCAGTGTTGCATCGCGTGAGGGAAAAAATGGACCCTGCTGCTTTGCTGGAGGTGTGTGATATATGAGCGTTTACTGGACAATCCGAAAATTCTTCATATCCATCAAAAGGAAAATAAGATTCTGGATAGATGCATCTAGGCGGAAAGAGAAGAGAATTATTGGTTTACCCGTCTATTTTGAGGATACTGGGGAAAGAGTTGGGGTTGTGAAGAAAATAGTGAGAAATAGTTTGGGGGAGGAAATAGGATATGAAATTGAAGATGAAATGGGTAAAACATTTTATTTCCCATCAGATGCATTTGAGAAAACCAGAAGAGGGCTGATTTTCGCTCCTTTATGGTATTCAGAAGGATTGAAACTAGTGGCTGAACTGGAGGCAAAAACTAAATTGCCAGATGTGCATGAATTTCTTTTGCATGGGGCAAGCAAAGATGAGTTATATAGGGCAATAGAAGCGAAGTATCCGGAGATAAGAAAATACGTTGAGGAAGTGTTGTTATTGAAAGAAGCACTGATTAAAAGAATAAATGATCTGGAGACAAAAATAATAACATTGAGGAAGGAATTGGTGGAGCTATCTGGGAAAAGATTGCTTAAGGAAATAAGCAGAAAAGAGTTTGCAGAGAAAGTTATCGAAGCTAAAAGAGAAATAAACATTGCAGAAATAGGCATTAAAAGATGCAGAGAATTATTGCTGAAAATAGACAGCATACCATTTTTACCATCCACACTCATGGAAGAAGAGTTGCTACCATTAAGAAAAATCCTGCATAATATACCTATAAATGTTGTTATACTTGATGAAGAGGGAAGAGTTAAAAGTGCGAATGAACACATAAAGACAAATTTTGGATATGAAATGGAAGAAATGAAAGGAAAATTATTCACAGATTTTGTTGCTGCAAAAGACAGAGAAAAAATAAAGGAGGCAAATGAAAGAATATTTATGGGGAGCGAGAGTGAGGAAGTGGAGTTTGAATTCGTGGATGGCTACGGTGTACATCATATACTTTATGGGCGATTTACAGGAATGGAAAGAGAAGGTGGAAAAATAAGCATTCTTGCATTCCATTCAAAAGAAGAAGAAAAAGGATTAAGAAAGATTTTTTCGGAAAGAGTTGCACATCTTTTCCTCAATCCTCTATCTATAGCCCAGGGATATCTTCATTTACTTGGAGAGGAAAAGTATGGCGAGTTGTCAGAGGAGCAGAGGAAACAGCTCCAAGCCATTGAAAAGAGTTTGAGAAGAATAGAAAAGCTTGTGAGAGAAACCATAAAATTAAAGCCTTAGAGCAGATGAGCACCAAATTAAAAATATTTATAAGCAATAGAATATTTCCAACGCATGTATTATTTAGTTAAAATGGAAAACACAATACGAATTCCTCCAGCTTATATTGGCGAAGATTTGGATGAAGTTAGCGAAAAAATAGTAAAGGAAACTTTTGAAGGGACGATGAATAAAGAGTATGGTTTAATTGTCCTTACTAGAGATGTTAAAAGAATAGGAGAGGGCTATATTCTGCATGGAGATGGAGCAATATATCAGCAGGTGGAATTTGAAGCATTGACTTTCAAGCCAGAAATGCACGAAGTTGTCGATGCAATTGTTTGTGATATAGTTGATTTTGGCGCCTTCTGCCATATTGGGCCCTTAGATGCTTTACTTCATAAAAGTCAAATTATGGACGATAA
>MTNE01000059.1 GCA_002011355.1 Thermoplasmatales archaeon JdFR-43
TGCCAATATCCTCCTCCATTAATTTTATTCCTCCAGCTGCTGAAGCAATTCTTCTATTTCTCCCTTTAACTCCTTTATTGCTTTTTTTATTATATCTTTTACATTGCCTTTTTTAACTCACATAAAACTCAGGATTTGCTATCAGTGGATGTGCCACTTTCCATTCAGCGTATTCCACTTCATCATACTCCAGCAGTTTTTGCTTTAGCGGATTCAATATCGTTTTTTCCTTTATAACTTCAAATTCCAATTCCTTATCGCTTTCCTTTTTTATTTTTATCTCCATTTAAATCACCCTGTCCAAATTTCCTTCACCATAATCATCTGCCATTTTTCTTTCTTCTATCCTGCCACATGAAGGACACTCAAGCAAATCATTTTTCCTTATAAGAGGGTTTCTACAATTTGTACAGTATGCTTTTATTGTTCCAAACTCTTTTCCTTTTGTTGAGAGCTGTATCGCTGGCTCAACTCTAATAATTTTCGCTCTTATAATATCTCCTATCCTATATTTCTTTCCTATATCATCTACGAACTCATCTGCTATATTTGATATATGTATCGCCCCATCTTTCTCGCCGGCAATCTGTCTTTTATTCCCGGCAATATGAATTATCCTTACAATAACCATTGCCTCTGTAAGTTGCNTCACCTCACATATTGCTGTATCTCCCGCTTTCAAAACCAGAGGTATTTTTGTTAGTGGCTCCACTATTGCTGTCATCCTCTGTCTGTCTACTCTAAATCTTCCTATAATGCTGGCTATGATTTCTCCATTTTTTTCATATGTTCCTTCTCCTGGCTGAAGTTCCTCGCTTATTGCCACTTTATCGCCTGGTAGTACTGTGCTACCCTCTTTAATCATGCTTAGTAATTTAATTGCCATTATAAATATGTTGCATTTATCAAGCGTTATCCATGGAAGAAAATTAATTAAATGAAAGAATGGACGACGCCGCAACATTTTGCTTTCATGGTTAGTGGTAAAATCATTTATTCTATAATCATTGCTTTCAGATGTGTAGGTGTGGCATCAATTGCTTTAACTTTTACAAACTTTCCAAGCTCTCCTTTATCAACAAAAACGGATTTGTATGAATTTGTTTTTCCTATGTAACAGCCTTTATATTCCTCTAGCAGCAAAGCATTGTAAATTTTTCCAATGCATTTTCTATTATTTTCATAAGCAATCTCATTTGCAATACATGTCAATTTTGATGAGCGCTCCTTCGCAATTTGTGTTGGCATCCTTTCCATTTTCCATGCATCTGTGTNAGGACGAGGAGAAAAGCGGGTTATGTTTGTTACATCTGGCTTGAGTTCCTTTATTGCTTCAACACTTGCCCCAAAATCTTCTTCACTTTCTCCAGGGAATGCTACTATTATGTCTGTTGCAAACGTCGAATCAGAAAATTTATTACGGAAAGCTTCAACAATCTCCTTNAACATTTCATATGTGTAGCCTCTTCTCATCGCCTTAAGTATGTTGGGCGAGGCAGATTGAAGAGGCAGATGAAGGAACTTGTACACCTTTTCATTTTCATATGCTTCCAGCAGTTCATCCAGTATTCTATATGCTGATAAGGGGTGCATCATACCAATGCGTATTCTAAAGTTTCCTTCTATGGAAGCAATTTCATTTATCAGCTCTGCCAGATTGGTTTTGATGTCTTTACCATAAGAAGCGGTGTCCTGGCATGTGAGACGAATTTCCTTGCAGCCCTTTTCTATTGCCTCTTTTGCATCCTTAACAATATCTTTTACAGGATATGAAACAAGGTTGCCCCTCGCCTTTTTTGTTATACAGTATGAACAGTTAAAAATGCAGCCATCTGCTATTGGAATATTCAGGCGCAAATCTATTTTTCTTGGTACGCCAACTTTTGGCCTGAAATGGAATTTTCCGCCACCATCAAGCACATCAGCGATATGATGAATGTAACGAGGGGGCAAAAGAATCGCATCTTTTGCAACCTTCTTAACCAGTTCAGGCTGTGCAGAAGCCATGCAGCCAGCCACAATGATTTTCTTTGCCTGCTCCNTTAACTTTTCTATTTTGCTCAGCATTCTTTGCTCAGTTGTTGAAATTACAGTACATGTTACAATCACAGCAACATCTGCCTTGTTTACACTATCAACTAATTCATGACCTTGCTGCATTAATATGCCCTGCATTATGGATGCGTCTCCCTGATTAGCTGCACATCCATATACTTCCATGTAAACCTTCACGATTTTTATAGGCAGAGGTATTTATATATTTGGTGTGAAAAAGAAAGAATGATTAGCAGCATTATAGCAGAGCCAGCGAATTAACTTCCANTCATTTATTCTCCTTTCTCATTATCTCTATGCCTTCTCTTTTGCCTATAATGATTTCACTCGCCAGTCCAATAAATAAGCCGTTTTCTACAACTCCTGGCAAATTATTTATCTCTGCTTCTATCTCCTTAACATTTTCAAGTTTATCATATTCACAATCGAGAATATAATTTCCATTATCTGTAACAAATCCATGCCTTATATGTGGCTTAAAATTTAACTTCGCAAGTTTTTCAGCTGTTCTTTTCCATCCAAATTTTACCACTTCTACAGGTAAAGGATAGGAAAAGCTTCTAGCAATTTTACTTTCATCAACCACTATAATCTCCCTTTTGCTACAGCTTGCTACTATCTTTTCCCTTAATAAAGCTCCGCCGCCTCCTTTTATTAAATTTAGATTATCATCAACTTGATCAGCCCCATCTATCGTTATATCTATGCTATCATAATCATTTATATCAGCAATCTTTATGCCAGCCTGTCTTGCTATCCTTTCGCTTTCTAAAGATGTAGCAATGCCTATGATATCAAGTCCTTCTTTAACCATTTCTCCAAGTTTCAAGATGGCATATTTTGCTGTGGAGCCTGTTCCAAGTCCGACAATCATTCCATCCTTAACTGTCTTAACCGCTTCGTATGCGGCCTTTTTCTTCAACTCTTCCATAAACGTAAGTATCAAAATATTTAAAAACCATGCATATAATAAATGGAGCTAGGAGTGGGAGGGCGGCCGACGGTTCCGCTTTGCGGAGCTGAGGAAATACCCTCCTCGTTCCTGGGCCAGGGGTGTAAAAGCCGGGGCGAGAGTCCCGACGGGAGGCGCAGAAACGCCACAGCCTGCAGCGAGGATGATTCCCTGAGGATGACATTGCTGCAGGATTTGGTGAAACGGCCCCCGCCCTGGAGCAAGTCCAAATACCGGGAACGGTTGCCCAGGACCGCCCGGAGGTAGGACGCTTAGACGAATGCCGCCTGAAACAGAAGGGGGATTACTACCCACACCTAGCTCCTCTCAACTGAAAATAATTTATATGCAGAGAATATAATATCATATGGTTTTAAATGCGCAATATCTTCGCAATTACTCTCTTGTTCTAGCTATTGTTATAATTTTTACTTCTCCATTTCTTTCAACATCCTTCTCTAGCACCTCAGACATTATAATTTCAATAGATTGCTCCAGAACAGATGGCGTAATTGCCTCATATGCTGAAATAAATTGTGGCCCTTTGCCTATCCATTATGTTAAGGACGGTGTTGATATAACCAAACAATATCAGGAAATTGGAATAAATTTTATTCGAACCCATGACTTTTATGGTCCAACCGACATAAGCACGATTTTTCCAAACTGGAGCGCTGATCCAGAAAATGAGGCAAGCTATAATTTTACAGCAAGTGATAAAGTTATTGCAGCCATTGTAAATGCTGGCTGTCGCGTTTTTTATCGTCTTGGAGAAAGTGCAAGTGATAATGAATCGCTACGCCAGCCGCCCAAAAATTTTAGCANGTGGNCAGAAATATGCAAACATATTGTAATGCATTACAACGATGGCTGGGCAAATGGATATCATTACAACATAACGTACTGGGAGATATGGAATGAACCTGATTTATTNAGGTTTCTGGAATGGAACAGCTGAAGAGTATTACAAGCTATATGAGATTACTGCAAAAACTCTGAAAGCTTATAATTCATCACTTAAAATTGGAGGGCCTTGCACCTCCTCAGTTGCCAATGAAAATTACACCACAAGATTTCTCGAATATGTTGTAGAAAATAATGTTCCATTGGATTTCTTTTCATGGCATATGTACACAAACTCCCCATATGAATTGTATAGAACATCTCTTTATGTTCGCAATATGCTCGATAAATATGGTTTTACAGAGTGCGAAAATATCAATACAGAATGGAATATCAATATCCTCGGCCCACAGCGCGACAAAGATAACGCAAAAAATGCTGCATTCACTGCATGCAGCTTAATAGCATTTCAGGATGCGGGCATTAATCATGCATTCAGATACCGCGGAACACAGGATAACAGCTGGCTTGCCAGACTGCTTGGGCTGGATTTGAGTCTATTTACTTATGATGGTATGTATAAAACACCTGCTTTGGCTTATCTTGTCATGCACTATATGGTAAAGGACACTCCAATAAGGCTCGTTGTTCCTCCAGTCAACATATCAACTGGTATAGCGTATCTTGCTGGTATATCAGAGGATAAAAGTAACATATCAATTTTTATAAGCAATTATGAAGCCTCAGACACAAATTATATTCTTAATATTACCAATATTCCTTGGAGTGATTCGTATAATGTGGTTTATTATTTAATCGATGACTCACATCATTTTGAAATAGTTGAG
>MTNE01000203.1 GCA_002011355.1 Thermoplasmatales archaeon JdFR-43
AAAGGAAAATAAAAACATATCATTACAATCCTGATTTGCATGCTGCATCTTTTGCTCTTCCAAACTGGGTCAGGGAAATAGTAGGAAATTACGGAATAAAATAAAAATAAAAGATGGAAGAGGCTATTTTCTTCTCGTCACAAGCAGGGCAGCCACTATAGCAGCAAAAACAAAAGTTAACTCAAATCCGGGTATTCCTTTCTTTTCTTCTGTTGTTCCTCCTCCGCTTATTGTGTATTCTGCGCCATTTGATGTAAATGTTGGTTTTGTTTCATATTTTGCCTGATTCCATTTTGTTTCGGCTGCATCTTTGAAGGCTCTGGCGTATATGACTACTTTATCTACTTCCTTTTCGTCTTCAACCCANTGNTANTCNGGCTCTGTTACAGGGTATTTTGCTTCTAACTCAAGCTTCCATTTGTTCCAGTTTCCTTCCGTGGAGTTGAAAACGAATTTGATTATTTCGCTGCCAAAAAAGCTCCCTGGCTGCATTTCAAATGGCCCCTTCATCCATTCTGTAACATCGTATGTACCATCTTTATAATAGATCACATAGCAGAGTGAAACATGATCCACGCCACTCGTTGTTCCTTCAATGAGTATCTTTACATACCATTTTTGTCCGTTATCAACTTTCTCAAATTTGTATTCAACATTGGTTATCTTCACACTTATGGTTGTATCAGTTGGTGTTTCCTTTGCAGGATCGGTTTCAGTTGTATTGTCACCAGTATCAGTATCATTTCCTCCATCGAAATCGCTTGGAAATGCATAATCAATTGTGCCTGCATTATCGTTTGTTATTACTGAGAAACTAAAATCACCCCATGAGGAAAATACGCCATATGGAACCTTTATGCTAAGTGTATCTCCATCTATGGTATATTCTGCTATTCCTCCTGAAGAATCACCAGTGTAGTATGCTGTTCCACTCTGGAAAATTACTCCTGCCTTATTCACGCCGCCTGTATATGCTGTAAAGGTGTAAGCATATGCCTCATTTATTTTTCCTGCGACCTTTACATGGAATACCAAATAGCTTCCCTCCACGCTTGTCCACGCCTTCACTATATCTACATCCGGATTGTTCACGTCCCCTTGTACATCATCAATGCTTATCTCAAAGTTTGTTGCTCCCGCGAGAGGCAGGAGCATCAACATTGCTACAACCAAACCGAAATTTCTGAGCTTCATAGTTCCCTAACATTTTTTATAATATAAAATTTTTTCATTATGCTCATTAATGCTGACTTTCACATTCATTCCCCTTTTTCAGGAGGTACATCAGATAAAATCGATTTAAGAAGAATAGCAGATGGTGCAAAGAAAAAAGGATTGCATGTTGTAGCAACTGGCGATTGTTTGCACCCAGTGTGGCAGAGAGAAATTAAAAAATACGCCACAGGTGATGTTATCGAAGTAGATGGGATACATTTTATTTTAAGCGTTGAAGTGGAAGATAAAAACAGGGTGCACCATTTGCTTTTATTCCCTGATTTTTACGCTGCCAATGATTTTAAGGAGATCGCTAAAAAATATGCAGCAAATATAAATGATGAAGGTCGTCCCAAAATAATGCTAAATGGAGCAGAAATTTTACAGATGGCAAAAGAGGCGAATGCCTTAATTGGGCCAGCTCATGCCTTTACGCCATGGACTTCTTTGTACGCATATTTCGATTCTGTGCTTAATTATTATGGCAAGAAGCCCGATTTCATTGAACTTGGATTGAGCGCAGACAGTGAATATGCAGATAGAATAAGAGAGTTGCATGGCATACCTTTTTTAACAAATTCTGATGCCCACTCTTATTCTCCTCATCGTCTTGGAAGGGAATTTAATAGGATGAAACTGAATGAAATAACATGGGATGAAATAAGGAAGGCAATCTTAAATAATGGAATAGTGTTAAATGTGGGTTTTCCTCCAGAGAAAGGAAAGTACAACAGAACAGCATGCACTTCATGCTACAGGCAATATAAAAAAGAANAGGCAGAAAAAATGAAATGGAGATGTNACTGTAACGGAATAATCAAAAAGGGTGTTAAAGATAGAGTTGATGAACTTGCCTCCTATCCTCATGCTGCGCATCCCAAAAATAGGCCAAAATATCTTCATTTAATTCCATTGGCAGAAATAATTGGTGAAGCTTTGGGCACGGATAGCAAGGCAAGCATTGTCATTAGGAGATGGAAAGAGCTAACCAGAATAGGCAATGAAATAGAAGTATTGCTTGACATTGACCTTAAAAAAATAAGAAAAGTTGCACCATCAGCCATAGCGGATGCAATAGAGGCATTCAGGGAAGGAAGAATTGAAATTCTGCCAGGCGGCGGAGGAAAATATGGGGAGATTGTGATAAAATGATATGTGGGATAGATGAGGCAGGAAGAGGCCCTGTAATTGGGCCAATGGTTGTGGCAGCTGTATGGATTGATAAAAAGGAGGAATGGAAGTTGCTTGAAGCGAAGGTGAGAGATTCAAAAAAACTGATAAAGCAAAGGAGAGAAAAGCTTGCAGAATACATCAAGAAAAATTTCTATCATGAATATGTTGTTGTGGATGCAAGCGATATAGATAATTTGCGAAAAACAATGACAATGAATCAGCTTGAAGCATATATTTTTGCCAAACTCGCAAATAAAAAGGAAGCAACCATTTATTACATAGATGCCGCAAGCAATAACGAGGATGAATTCAAAAAGACAATTCAAGAATTAATTAAGCACAAATGTCAGATAATTTGTGAACATGGTGCCGATGATAAATACGCTGTTGTTTCAGCAGCATCAATAATTGCCAAAGTTGAGAGGGATGAAAGAATCAAAAAAATTGCTGAAGAACTGGAAGCAAAACTTGGATTACCTCTTGGAAGTGGGTATCCAAGTGACGAAAGAACCATCACATTCATTAAAGAATGGATAAAAAAATTTAATGACTTGCCCCCTCATACAAGAAAAAGCTGGAAAACAATAAAAAACATTGAAAATGAAATGAAACAGAGCAAATTATTTTAGAAAAATTTGCTGAAAGTGTTGAGGCGTTAAATTTAAATATAACGTCCTATATATTTTTTCAGGCACTTTGCCAGATTATTTTTGACTCATGAAAGGGAGGTGATAAAATGAGAACTGCAATATTTGGACAGGGCTATGTTGCATCCATCCTGAATGTTGGCTTAGAGAGAATTAAGAAGGGAGAGATTGGTTATGAAGGAATACCTCTCGCTGATGCACTTCCATTAAACATTGAGGACATAGAAATTGTTACAGCTTTTGACATAGATGAGAGCAAAGTTGGCAATAGGTTATCCAAGGTGGTCAGGCAGTACTGGGAGGGGAACATAAGCTTCGAAAGAGACTACATCATCAAGAAAGGATACAGAGATCATAGAGGGAGTGGCGAGGAGATAGACTTGGAGGAAGTTGTTGGTAAGCTAATAGATGAATACAGTAAAAAAGACATAGAGATATTTGTAAATCTAATAACAACAGAAAGAGCAGAGCCCTTTATGGATGTGAGAGAGGTGAAGAGGGCCATAAGAAAAAATGATGTGGACAGAATTTCTCCAGCGCAGCTATACTTCTATTCAGTGGCTCAATATGAGAGGCCGACAGCTTTCATAAACTGCATACCCACTCCACTGGCAAACGATCCAGCAATGGTTAAACTCGCAAAGGAAACCAACACAGTTCTTTTTGGCGACGACGGCGCAAGCGGAGCCACACCCCTGACAGCAGATATCCTAGAGCATTTGAGGGAGAGAAGGAGAAAAATTAATAGCATTTGCCAGTTCAATATTGGTGGTAATACTGATTTTCTATCATTAACAGAGCCGGAGAGAAACCTGGCAAAGGAATTAACAAAAAGTTCAATAGTTGAGGATATACTCGGCTATGATGTGCCACATTATATTAAGCCCACAGGATACCTTGAACCATTGGGCGACAAAAAGTTTGTTTCGATGCACATTTCATACACTTCGTTCAATGGAGCAGAAGATGAGTGGATAATAAACGCAAGAATAAATGATAGTCCAGCATTGGCAGGATTGATTGTCGATTTAATTCGCCTTGCAAAAATTGCAATTGATAGAGAAGAATATGGAACAATATACCCAGTAAATGCATTCTATATGAANATGCCTGGTCCAAGAGAAGCAAAGAGCATTCCAAAGATACATGCATTTGAGAGGCTGAATGAATGGGTGAATGCTTTGCCAAAAGCGGAGACGGAAGAAATCATAGTGGCAGAGAGAATCGAGCAAAATTAACACCCTTTTTCCTTTAAATTTTTAATTTTTTAAACTGCGTTTGCATATGATTGTGTGATTAACTGGAAGCCAAAAATTGGTTATACAGTAGCAGGTATTGATTTGGCAGCCTTGCCCAGAAATCCAACAGGGATATGTATCATGGGCGATGACATTTTTCTTTTAACTCTCTATAAAGATGAGGAAATATTAGCGGCTATCAATGAAGTGAAACCAAAAATTGTGGCAATCGATGCCCCTCTTATGAAAAAAATTAGAATAAGAGAAGCAGATAAAATTCTCAAGAAATATGGAGCGATGCCGCCAACTATGTTGTCAATGAGAATGCTTGTAAAGAGAGCAAGCGAAATTGTTGAAGAAATAGAGGCAGAAGTAATA
>MTNE01000204.1 GCA_002011355.1 Thermoplasmatales archaeon JdFR-43
TGCTGAATGAAGTGGAGCCAAAGTACACGGCAGTTTTAACATATATGCCCGTACCGAACACACCACTCTATGTGAAAATAAAGCGGGGTGAATTCCTGCTACCTGATGCCATACAAAATTTAATTGAACTTCGCTGGCTGGTTGAAAAGCTGAAAGCCAAAACAATTTTCCGCTGNAACCACGCATCGAATTATCTTCCTCTAAAGGGAACATTACCCAAGGACAGGGAGAGAATTCTCAAAACGATTGATTACGCAATTGAACATCCAGAAATTCTAAGACCAGAGAGGATGAGGGGATTGTAATACCAGTTTTAGTTCAGTTTTTCAAAAACATTTCAAACTCAGCAAGCATTTTTATTATTAATAAGCACAGCTGACTATATGGCTGTTGAAAGAGAGATGACAAGAAGGTTTCTTGAGGAGGCTTTTGCGGGAGAGAGTCAGGCACACATGCGATATCTGATTTTTGCTGAGATAGCTGAAAAAGAAGGCTTTGTCAAAGTCGCAAAATTGTTCAGAGCAATAGCATTTGCAGAACTCGTCCACGCCAGAAATCATTTCAGAGCCCTTGGGTTTGTTGGAAATACAAATGAAAATCTTCAAGCAGCAATTAATGGAGAGACTTATGAGGTTGAGGAAATGTATCCGGTTTTCAACAATGGTGCAAAGTTCCAGAATGAGGATGAGGCAGAAAAATCAACTCATTATGCTCTTGAAGCCGAAAAAATCCATGTTNACCTCTATAGAAGGGCAAAGGAATCTGTTAAGAGGAGAGAAGACGTTCAACTTGAGAAGGTTTACATNTGCCCTGTCTGNGGTCACACAGCGGTAGATGAAGCTCCCGAATACTGTCCGGTTTGCGGTGCGAGGAGAGACCAGTTTGTTGAATTTTAGTTTNCCGCAATAAAAAGGAGGTGAAACATGAAAAAGTTTGGTGAGCTTGTTTATACACCAGAAGTTGAGGATAAACTTGCAATTTCAAAAAAGGAAACTCATACACCGCGAATAGATTCGCCTGAAAGTGTAAAATCAGGTGAACCATTCAATGTGCGAGTTTATATCGAAGGACATCCAAATACGGTGCAGCATTCATTCAGATGGATTGAACTGTACTTTCACGAGGAAGGAAGNGACTTTAACCCTGTTTTCATTGGTAGGGCTGAACTTACGCCTGAAATTGCTGAACAGGAGGTAACTTTTAAAGTAAAACTGACCAAAAGTGGCATTTTATACGCACTCGCTTACTGCAACCTTCATGGAATCTGGGAAAACAGAAAAGAGATAAAAGTTGAATAACTTTTCCTTATTTTTCAGATACCCCCGTCAGGGACACTATTCTTCTGGTATAAACCCCTACCATAACTATCGGATTACTCTCTCCATTTTTATGGTTGACGGATTCACTTTGAAAACATGAAAGATTATGTGATACTCCGCTTCATCTCCAACGGGAAAAAGCAGGCAGTTAGGCTTACAGCAGCCAAACTCATAGAAGAGGAAGAAGTGGTGATAACCCGCTCCAGAGATCTCTATTATGTAATCTTACCTGGGATTGAGATCGGAATGCCGAAGAAGGTCTTGATTAAGTTAACCGAACTTGCCAAGCATGCCATGGAGCAGGAAAAGTGGGTTTAATCACCGATATTAAGAGCAAAGGAGTTTTATCTTTACCGATTTCGCAAAACAGCTACGGCTATGTACCATTTCAGTGAAGCTACCGCAGCTCCCACTATAACATTAAGTAGTACTGTAGAAATGATATCAAGAATAGTTGGAGGCGGAAGTGTTAGAAGCGGAAGTAATTGAGAGACCGCTGTTGACAATACTACAGAAATAAATTCCTCAGAACTCAAATTTCCAAGGAGTGTGAGAATATAAAAGTAAGATACTTTAAGAATTACGATTACCGCTCCGCCAAAAACATACATTGAAGTAAACATCACCGGATTTTTAAAGGTAGATAGGAAGTACTTTACTGCTCCCTCCTCGTAGCTCATTTTATCTCATCCTTTAATTAAAACAAATCAAAGCCATCTCTTCTTCTCTTCCTTTTTCTACTCCTAGAATCTCCCCACAAAAACCTGTTCATCTCTTCAAATGGATCCTCATCTCTCTTTGAAGGCCTCCTTCTTTTACTCCTTGCTCGTTTTTTCCGTCCAGTTTTCTGTCCAGCTCCAAAGAATTCGTCTGTATCCCCAATCAATACTCTATTTATCCCCTCAAAGTATTCATCAATTAGACTTCTCCTACTCTTTCCTGTCCTCTTTGCTTCTGCAATAAGGTTTCTATCTCGTTTAGTCTTTATTCTATGACATTCAGGACACAGAGCCTGAATATTTTCGATAGAATCTTCACCACCAAGAGCAAGTGGGACGATATGATCGTATTCAACAAGCTCAGGTTTCAGCCTATTCCCACAAATAGCACATCTGTAATTTTGCATTTTTAGAATCATCTGTTTATCCCATGAGGATAGACTTCTTCTTTGATATCGGTAGCCAGAATTGGAGTAACCTGAACTAATTGTCTCGAGACCTCTGACAAAATCATCAAAACTAATGTAACCCTTAGCCGCCAATACTGTGAGAAATGCAAATACAGCTGTCATAAATCCATAAATCCCTATACTAAGTGTGTCTGGGTATCTTAATGAGATCCACAGGATGTAACCCAACATCAGAGTTCCAAGACTGAAGGCAACAGTGCTTTTTATTCGAGTGGCTAAGTCATATACCATAATGATTTTTCAAGATATCAGAAAAACTTAAAGATTACGTTTTGATAACGCTTTATTTTTCTATAGAAAGCTCAATAATATAAGTAGCAGCACAAAGGCGATGATAATGTAAACTGGCAAGTCAGTTATAATCCGTATTAATAAAGGTGGGCGACACCCGAAGTCTTGTGTAGCATATGCTACATTTCCACGCACCCAGATTCCAACACCGATTTCATTGTATTCACTTTTTAGAATATTTGCACGGTGGCCAGGGCTATTCATCCATCCTTTAACAAATCTAGCAGCCAGTCTGCGCGGATTACGTGTGAGTGGAACCATAGCACAATTTTCACCGACATAACCTGAGGAGTAGCCAAATTTTTTAACTCTCGATATCACATCATCATGAAAGAGTTTTTTGTTCTTCGCCTGAACTCTTGACCAGTATTTGGCAGCTTTGTATAATTTCTTGTTGAATTTCAGTGGCTTTAGCCCTCTTTTTCTCCTCTCACGGTTGGTATAGATAACTACAAGCCTCTCTGCTTGCTGAATAAAATCAAAATTCTTTTTCCTCCCTCCCCTCTTTTTCTTTGAGAATCTTACCATATTGGATGCTTTCTACCCGATCTTACTCTTTTCCTAAATGCTCTTCCAACAATCTCTCCTCTTTCTCCTCCAATGAAACTCCTTCTTTGTAAACCTTCTCAATCTCTTCTAGCAGCTCTAAAATGCGCCTCCCTGTTGGGGTGAGAGAGTATACTTTTTTACTCCGACCACGCTCTGTAAGTTTGAGAGTCTCTTTTATCAAACCCAATTTAATCAGTTCATCTAAGCGCTTATCAAAATTCGGAGTAGATAAGGGAGTTTGTTCATCCAATTCTGTGAATGTTTTTACTTCGTCTTTTAGCGCTTCGAGTATTTTCAGAGCAACAAAATCCAAGTAATCCAATATATGCTCTTTTTTGCGGGGCATTCACATTTAGGTTATTTAATTTCTAATATGAATCTATCCTTATCTTTTCATTATTTACTAATTTTTTTACTAATTACTTACCTTATCGAAAGCTTTAAGTATCGTAGTTACGATAAGATAAGTAACTTATGGAAAGGAGTGGTAGTTATGGCCCGTGGTAGAGAAGAGGGAAAAGCCGTTTTGGTGAGAGTCCCGAAAGAAATGTACGAGCAAATCGAAGAACTCGTCAAAAAGGGGTACTACAGAGCTCCGGCAGACTTCTTCTATGTTGCCGGGCAGAAAGAGCTTGAGAGAGCTATGGACAGGCTGAGACAGTGGGAGCGAATGCAACAGGAGGGCGACTGCGAGATCATCAGCGATGCGGAGGTGCTGTGATGTTAACTCTTTTCGAGCCTAATCCTCTCGATTCCCACCCTGTCGTATGCGGAATCGGAGCTGATTATTCTTCCCTCACAGTATGCAGCATGGAAGGCGTCAAAAACCCCGAGACCGTAATCTCTGATGTATATCGCCGCCTTAAGCGGTTTATCGTCCTCGAAGTTGCATATTGCCATGACACTTGTAAAGATCTTAACGACATCAAGGTCATACCGCTTTGCAAGGAGTGCGAGCTCTATAAACGTGACGACGGATGTTGTAATCTGTCCCTTGTATCTATCCAAAACTCTCTTGGCTCTCTCCTTCAGCCAGTCCTTCTCTTTCAGCAGAGCAAGGAAGAAGTCCGTGTCGGCGTATATCATCCGAGTTCCTCCATCGCAGCCTCTTCAATCTCTCTTTTGAACTCTTTAATCGACTTGTCAGGAAGCTTTCTACCGATTTCCTCAAGCTCTTTCAAGGGATCTGATGGTTTAGGGATAAGCAAGACTCCGTCTTTCACCTCGACAACAAAGACCTCTCTACCGATCCTTTCCCTGATCGACTTCGGAAGGTATAACCTCCCCCGATCGTCAACTT
>MTNE01000178.1 GCA_002011355.1 Thermoplasmatales archaeon JdFR-43
CAACAATATCCAATTTCATCAAATTGCTGCCTAATATCTTTCCATTCTTCATCATCCATTACCTTTAAAGCCGTTGGGAAAAGCACATTATTTTCCTTATAAAAATGGCTAGATAGCATTTTTTGAAGAGCGATAGCCACTTCCTTCAATTTCTCAAAATCTTTCCTTTCTGCAAATTCATAAATTTTCTTTTTTATCTCTCTTATTTTATCATGTTCCATCCACATAATGGCAGGAGGTTCTGTTATGCCATGCTTTTCTATATAAGGAAATAAAACATTCTCCTCCCTCAAATAATGCTTTTCAGCCTCTTTTAAATGATGCACTATTTTGCTAACCCTTTCAGCATCATTTTCATTTGCTGCTTTATTCAACTTTTCTGCAAATTCCAGCAAAATCTTATGCTCCTCCATTAATATATATAGGGGATGCCATTCTGGCAACGATATCGTTTTCTTCTCAACAGCTTCTTTAAAAACCTCTAAATGAATATCACATAATTTTTGAATTTCTTCTCTTGGTATACCTTCCTTAACTAATTCCTGTTCCACCTCTGCTATTTCCGCAGGTGTTAAATCTTTTAAAATTTCCTTTGCTTTTTCTCTGACTTCTTCAATACTTGCACCNTGATGCAACTGTTTTATTATGCTCTTCAACACACCCTTTTTATCTCCCAAAGCTTCCATGATGGTATTACGGTGTAATATAAAAAGATTATGGGTATTTAATGCAATCTGGAGGAACATATTTTACTAGCCTTACTACTCTTCCAGCCCTGTAAATCCTGTAGCCCTTTTCTCTCAGACAATTTGCATCTATAGAAAGAATAATTACATTTTTATCATGCCTAAGTGCTGTTTTATAGGCATCCTCCTTGTTTATTGTTAAATGTACAAATTGCCTTTCCATAGGCTTGATGCCCTCCTTCAGAATATCTTCTAGATTTTTATATGCGGTGCCATGGTAGAGAATTTTGCTATCTTTATCTTCTTTATGATCAAGAACAACGTTATAGCTGTGGCCATAACGAACTCTTATTTTATTCTCCTTAATTTCATATCTGTCTTTTTCATCGCTTTCGGCTACTCTCCTCATATCTTTTTCTGTAACCCATGGATAAATTTTTCTAACTGCGGAAAGAAGTGAATGCAGTTCAATGAAGCCAGCTTTATCCGGCTTTACACCAAACTCCCATGGAGCATGTCGCAAAATGTAGCACATGAGTTTACTGAGCTTGATTTTTTCATCATTTTTCATTGTTTAACCCAGCATCATTTCTTCATATTCTTTCAGATATTTCATTGATTTTTTGACATCAACAAATAGCTTCTCTGCTTCCTCGATATCTTCTTTTGTTATTTTTTCCCTTTTATGATATGAAGTGATGTTTGACGCTGGTGCTATAAGCTGAACAGCATATCGCAACGACGCCTTCACTCCTATCTCTGTTAAATATTCCAGAGCATCTTCCTCCATTTGCACTTTCTCTTCTTTCAAACGTATTTCCAGAATTTTTCTGATTTCCTCCCTATTGTATGGTTTAGTTGTTATTATGAGCAGCCTGTCAATGAAGTCAAGGGGAACACCATGAGGAGAGTTTATATCTGTTCCTCTTATTCTTGCCATTCCTCTATTGGAAGCAAGGATAATAATAGGGGCCAGGTCAGATTCCATTGCTCTGTTTAAAAATGCAAATGCCTCAATATCTAGCATATGTACTTCATCAATAAATAAAACGCCTGGTATAATCTCTGCTCTTCCCTCATCAACCCATTTCTTGACCATTTCATCTACTTCCTGCCTTGTTTCATTTGTTATTTCCTCCTTGCCACCAAAGAATAAACTGAAGAAACTCCCTCTCCTTGATGTCGCTGCATCCAGATCATGCAATGAAAGAACATAGACAAATTCTTTTTCCTTGACAATGCTTCCTTCTGGCAATTCAACTGTATCTTTAACATGCAAATCCATGCTTTCTTTTCTCAAAGCTTCTTTTGTTTTTCCTAACTTAACTATTCTTCCAGAATCAGCATCTATTTGGATAACATCACCCACTTCCACATTCTGCTGAATTAGATATTGAGCAAAAGTCTCATCCACCTTGAATTGCTTTTCTTCATCCTTTGTTTTTAAGCCAAGTGTAGCTGACTTGGGCACTTGCTGATATGGGTTGTATGGATGTGGCACCGTTTGAATGTCAAGCGTTGTTACCTCTCCTTCGTAAATTTTTCGCATTTCATGTATTCTTACTCCTATTGCCTTTCTCAATGCCTGCATTAAAAATTCTGTCTTTTTCATTTCTGCAGAATAAATTTCTGAGCCAGAGATAGAAACAAAAGGAACATCCCTGCCAAGCTCTTTGGCTATGCCCACTGCTATTGCTGTTTTGCCTGTGCCAGGTGGGCCAGCAAGTAAGATAGCTCTTCCTGCAAATCTGCCCTTTTTCACCATATCAACAACTATGCCTGCTGCCTCCCTCGCTTCTATCTGCCCTACTAAGCCATCGCCAACAAATTTTGCTTTTCTTCCTTCCAAACCTAAGCCAGTGATATGAGAATGGCTCCCTATTCTTTCAAACTTTGTCTCCTCCATTTTCATCACCTATTATCTCGAACACTATTTGTGTGAATACTCTATTTTTTCCAAATTTTCCATATATGGCTTTTAGTTCCTTTTCCAAATCCTTTTTCCTTTTCATTCCCTCCATAAGGACATCTTTTCTATTAATTTCTTTCCAGGGAATCTGCCTCACATCAACAATGCGAGCTTTGCCTATGTACTCTCCTCCAGCTATTATTTTCACTATTTCATCCTTTTTATAATTTTTTGTCCCCATTCTAAGCGTTGCTACCTTTTTCCCTTGCTTCAACAAACTTTTGTATTTCTTTTTGAAATTCAAGCACTTCATCTTTATCACCATAAAATTCATTTACAATTTTTTTGATAACTTCAATCAGCATTTCCTTGCATTTCTCTTCATTTTTACCTATTATGCTGGCAACTCTATCCCAGCTTTTGCACTGCAGATTTTTTGTAAGCAGGAGTAATCTCTCCTCATCATTTAAAATTTTTTTCCTGTTGCTGAGGAAGAAATTGTATGATAACTTGAATAAACAATCTTTTACTGTCTTATAAGTCAGGCCAGCTTTCCATATATAAGCCAGCAGCCTACTCAACTCTTTTTCATCTATGCCTAAATCAATTTCCTCTCCTTCATATGAATCTAAAATCATTAAAGCAACTCTGCTGTTTAAATCGCGCAATGGTTCAATAAGCCAGTACATGAATCTTTTCATGAATTCTTTTCTCATCTCCCTCAATTCTTTTTCAAATTTTTCATTTAATGGCTTTATGACAGCAACAGAATATTCAGCGCTAACCTCATTCATGCTTGTTGTCATATGCATCGGCAAAAATCCATTTTTCATCCAGAATTTTAGCAATGAGACGGTAGCGCCGAAACTTGCCCCCACATAATCAAGCTGCATTTCTCTTGCCTCCTCTATAACATTTTCCAGTGCCTTTGAGCCTATTCCATGCCTGAATAAATCAGGATGAACTGCTATTCTAACAACTCTCATACCTTTGTATTGTCCAAGCTTTTTCTTGCGATAATGTCTTATCATTATTTGCGGGATAACATTGCCTGGAATCATTGAGCTTTCATAATAGAGGCGATGACAGTCTTCCTTGCTCATGTTTCCTTCCAGAGCAAGTTGCATGGAGCAAATTATCTTGCCTTCATAACTTAAAGCACGAGCCATCTGATTGGGAGCATCACATAATATTGCCAAATCATTAGGATTGTTTTTGTAGTGGGCTAAAATAAGAATACCGAAGAACTGGCGAAGCTTTTCCTCCTGCTGCAAAATATTTTCCATCTGAATCTTTTCATATACAACTTTACTCAAATCAACTTCCTTAACTTCTGCTGCTTCCGCGTCTAAAAGCAGGGTATCAAAAGCCCATTTTTCTATAGGATCATATTTGCTATAGCGAATCGGCTCTTCCATTTCAAATTCTATCAGCTTTATGTCCATTGCTTTGAGGCGTTTCAAAAATCTTATCGAAAAACTTCTGCCTGCACCTTCGTAGCCGTGTACTGTTGAAGAATAAATTATTCTGTTGGAGTTTTTGGTGAAGTTGAGCAATATGTTAGGCGGGATGGAAGCCGCTTCATCCACAACAATTAAATCAGCATATTTTTCTATTGCATTCAACGGCTTGAAATATTCGATGGTTATATTGTTTAAATGTAGGGCAACAACATCTCCTCCCGCCTTTCTTTTATTTGGCTTCTGCCCCATTTTTTTCCATACCAGCTCTGCAAACTTGAAAATTTCCTGAACATTTTTTATATCAGGAGCTACAAGCATGACATACATGCTCCTCTTATATTCAAGAAGCTTTTCTATTAAAGCAGGCAATGCAATGCCAATGGCGCTTGATTTTCCTCTGCCCCTGTTAGCTTTCAAAACTACTGCTGTGGTTGGATTCGGCTTTTCTATCATTTCTTCCAAGCATTTTATAAAGTCCACTTGATCTTGAGTTATGGCAACTTTGTAAGCAACGTCGTTAAACTCTCTTTTTTCTGGCAGAACAGGCTTTTTCCTCTTTTCCTTCTTGCTCTTATATAAGCCACTTTTTA
>MTNE01000138.1 GCA_002011355.1 Thermoplasmatales archaeon JdFR-43
TTATATTTGTAGATCTTGCAAACAATGATGCTGTTGCGAACGAACTTGCTGCAAATTACAATGTCGAGAGAATAACAACAATGGAAGAAATTGTGAGTAAACTGCAGGAACTCGGCGGAGAGAAGTATGTGACTGTAACGTCATTTACTACTAGTGATGGCTATTTTGCTCCTGCTGCTTATCTGGCGGCATATCATGGCTCACCAGTGGTAAGAATAGGAGAGATGGGCGAGGCATACTACTGGGGTAATGTAGCTCATCAGTGGATGTTCTATGCAGGAGATTATTATCACGGTACTCGTTCCATTGGACATCTTCCACAGGCAAGAAAGCCAATAATGGATTACATCAAGGAAGGAGAAATTCCACCAATGGGTCTGGATGCAGAGTTGAGATGGTTCAGAAGGGTTGTAGAGGGTGTTTTTGAATATGCGCAGAGTATTGGAGTAGATACAAGTGGTATGGAAGCGTATGGATTTGTGGCTCCAAAAACAGATATCCGCTTTACAGTTCATCATGCACTCTTTGGCAACGAATCAACTGCTGGTCAATTCATAGGCAAGACACCTGGTGAACTTGCTGCTCAGGTTGTAAGAAGTGTGCTATATCCAGCGATAATATTTGCAAATCCATACAGAAATCTGACAACATCTTCATTNATGNNNTTCCAGGATGGTAACCAGGCTACAGCAAACAACGGAGAAAGATTTAATGCATATACAAGTAGATATGTGGCTCTTTACTTCAATNCATTTGGAAGAGAATATCGTGGCCANTGTGCATGGGATAATCTGTTAGTTGATCAGAANANAGGTGCTTCACTCTACTATTATAGCGGACACGGAACAGGAGGAGGTGGANTAAGCTATCATCCAGAATTTGCAGGCCCAGACGCATGGCGTGGATATGCATACTGGCAGGGCAAGACAGCAAGAAGTGGAGGATTTACATGGTATGATGTAGATCCACCAAATCAGTATAACTTGGTGCACTTCAAGTGGGCTGACTATTACTGGGAGAATCTCCACAGCGAGTTCGTTGCATGGATGAGCTGTACNACATTTGCNCANTNTGGNCCAGAGATATATCTTGAACACGGTGCTGTTGCAGCATATGGAAATGCCAATACCGGATTATCGCCACACTGCGAAATAGTGGACATACAGTTCTTCAAGGGATGTGTATATGAAGGAAAACCAATAGGCGTGGCTTTCAGTGAGATATACTGGTTGTTCGAAAGAGACTTCACAACCATGGATCCAACTAGCGTGTATGGAGGATTTGCACTCAGCCTTGACAGCGACTGGGTAATCTACGGAGATCCAATGCTCTATCTGTACAGCCCAGAACACTGGGTAGAACCTGAGCCAATTGACTCGCCACTCTAAACCCCTTTTCCCCTTCTTTTAAATTTTTAAATTTTTTCTAATATCTCTTCTGGAGCATTGGCTATCTTTACCAATGCTTTTGCTTCCATAATATGTAACTTTCCTGGAATTATAATTGAATGAGGTGTTTCTCCAAAATCTTCTTTTATCATATCTCTTATATATCCTGCTCTCGCCATAGCATCATCAGCTGAAACTCTGGCAACGACCGCAATTAGAGTATCTTCCCCTAGAATGTTTTCTCCTTTCCTTCTNTCCATTTCNAGAAGTATTTCCATCGCNTCATTTGCNGTCATATAGCTATCGGTGGTGTCAAGAAGCAGTAAAGAATGCAGGTTCATTTTCATATTATCCTTTATTGCATCATATGGAGAAAGAGGAAAATAGTTTTCTGAGGGTCTAGCAATGCTTACAACCTTACCAAACTTGTATATTTGCAGCCCGAGCAGGCTTGCAGAAGCAGAAATAATGCTTACTCCNTGTATCACTTTTGTTTTTATTCCCCTTTCTATAGCACGAATTCTCAAATCAACATGAGTTGTTGCTGCCATTGGATCGCCAGCAGTCAGTAAACATACATGGCTTCTTTCTGCCTCATTTAACAAAGCTTCGCCATTTTCTACTTCCTCTCTGCTTAGCACTTCAATTTTTTTGCCTATTAGCTCTTCAATTTTTTCTATGCTTACACCCATTTTACTTGTATAAAACTCCGCATAAAGTTTATCACATTTTCTTGCTTCTTCCAATCCTTTCAATGTAATATCCTTTTCATCCCATAAACCCAACCCAATAAATGATAACATAAATGGTAAATACGACACTATTTTTATAGGATGTGAAATATCTTTGTTTGATTGTACCGAAAGAAAAGGCAGAAAAAGTGAGGCAGAAGCTAATTGAAAAGGATTTGCTGATAAAAAAAGTAAAGATAAAGAGGGACGAAAAATATGTGTATTTTCCAGTGAAAGAAAAAGTGGAAATGGAAGGGTGTTTATTAACTGAAAAAAATTTTGAGGAAATAGAAAGGAAAAGCTATATAGAAATTTTAAAGGAGAAAGGCATTGACATTGAATCAATTTCAATTGACTTCATAGGAGAGGTTGCAATAATAAGGCTAATGAATAATTCATACGTTAAGGAGGTTGCAAAAGCAATAATGGAGACAAATAAACATGTTAAAACCGTATATCTCGATAGAGGGATTAAAGAAGATTATAGAGTGAGAGACTTACAACATGTTGCAGGAGAAAGGAGAACCGAAACCATGCACATAGAATATGGTGTGAAGATAAAGCTTGATGTCACAAAGGTCTATTTCTCTCCTCGTTTGGCAGCAGAAAGAATGAGAGTGGCAGAACAAATTGAGGAAGGCAGCATTGTCATAGACATGTTTGCAGGTGTTGCCCCTTTCAGTTTGATTATTGCTAAATATGCCNTGCCAGAAAAAATATATGCAGTAGATAAGAATCCATATGCCATAAAATATGCAANAGAAAATGTCAGAATAAATAGGATGGAGAGTATAATTGAAGTTGTGGAGGGAGATGCAAAAGAAATTGTGCCTAAATTGCCAGGGGCAAATCATGTTATCATGAATCTGCCCCACAAAAGNTTTGAGTTTCTGCCATTGGCAATGAAGAAAGGGGAAGTGCTGCATTATTATGAAATTTTGGAAAGAGGTAGCATAAAAAAAAGGATAGAAGAGATTAAAGCTTTAGGCAGAAAAGAAGGATACAGCGTANATATAAAAAATGTTAGGGTGGTTGGCAGTTATTCACCCTCTAAACAAAGAGTNGGGATGGAAATATATGTCGAGAAGTGATATACCTTTTCCAAGTTTGATAAATAATGAAAAAGATTTGTTATTGTACTCATTTTTGCTTTTCCATTACCTTTATATAATAAATTTTCATCTACTTGCATGGCTCGAAAGCCTGCAAGGATGTATAGGGATGTCAAAGGCAGAGTGACAACAAGAAAAGAGTATATTGGAGGAGTACCAAATCCAAGAATAAGTCAGTTTGATCTGGGCAATCTAACTGCAGATTTTCCCGTGGAAGTTTCATTAATAGCAAAAGAGAAATGCAATATACTTCATCGTGCCCTAGAAGCAGCTCGTATTGCCGCCAATCGTTATATAGTCAAGACTGCAGGCAAATCGAATTACAGAATGAAAATAAGAATATATCCTCATGTTGTTGTAAGGGAAAACAAGCAGGCAACCGGAGCAGGAGCAGACAGAGTTTCTCAGGGAATGAGAAAATCATATGGCAAACCAGTTGGCACAGCAGCTAGAGTGAANGAAGGACAGAAAATTATTTCGATATGGACGACTCCAGAAAACATTGAAAATGCAAAGACCGCCCTTAAAAGAGCTACAGCAAAGTTACCGACGCCTTGCAGGATAGAAGTAACCAAATTAGAGCCCACATAATCTTTTATCCACTAATGATAAAGCATAAGTTTTTTCTATAACTTCCCTTATTACAATTGTGCCAGAAGAAAACTTTATAGAAAAATTAAGGGAAGAAATAGACGTGATTGAGAGGCATCTCCAGATACTGAACATGATAGTTGATGAAGGACCAATAGGCATAATAAAATTATCAGAAAAAACCAATTTGCCCCCTCATAAAGTGAGATACTCCTTACGGGTGCTGGAAAGTCATGGTCTAATTAGGCCTTCTGCAAATGGTGCTGTAACAACAGAGAAGACAGAAGAATTTATTAATAACTTTGAAAATATACTAAATAATATTATTTCAAAACTACAAAAATTGGAAAGATATTTCACGCCGCGGTAGCTCAGTCTGGGAGAGCGTGCGGCTGAAGACCGCAAGGTCGAGGGTTCGAACCCCTCCCGCGGCATTTTTATGATTAAGGAAAATATTCTGTTGAAACTATCCTATGCCGATTCATTCACAATCCTGAATGGGGTATTTGGGCTTCTCTCTATATTCTTTATATTACAGGGGAATANCCATGCTGCATTCATTTTTATATTGCTTGCGGTCCTTGCAGATGGAATGGATGGCATAATGGCTAGGAAATATGGTGGCTTTTTGGGCAGATATATGGATGAGTTTTCAGACATTGTTTCGTTTTGTGTTGCCCCGTGCATCTTTGCCTACCGTCTCTATGAAATAGGCTTCAACGTCATATTTTTTGCTTCCTCTTCT
>MTNE01000114.1 GCA_002011355.1 Thermoplasmatales archaeon JdFR-43
CTCCTTATAACATTCATAAATTCCAGCAATCCAACACTTATCATCAAATAGCAGATATATATTCCGACTGCAAAAGATAAGCCTATAGGAATAATTGCCTCTTTTTTCGCCCTTTCTAGATAAGCAATGAAAAATACAAGGGTGGCAAAGGCACATGGATTTATTCCATCCAGTAGACCTCCCAGAATAACAACAAATAATAAGCCCTGCAACAATTTTTCACTTACTTCTCCCTCTTTGGGGCAGGTTAAGCCAATGCCTAACCAATTTTTAATCTCCTGTTCCAGTTCATTTATTTGCGCCTCGCTGTAAAAATATTTATCCCCAATGAAAATGTTTGCATTGTGTGGCTTTGTTATGTTATATTTTGCGCAGTATTTCATCAGTAGCTCTTCATTTTTTTTATAAAGTGTATCATATTCTTTGATTTCCAGAGGATATATTGTACTCAATGCCTCCAGTCTTGCTTTTATTCTTAAACAGGAAATACAGGAAGATCTATAGAAAAAGAGTATGCATATGCTTTTTTCTTCATATACTGATGGAAAATCTATACCTATCTTTTCATATTTTTTCGCTTCTTTTACCACATATGAAATATTGTAAATTTGCAAAGAATAACTTTTTTCGCCTATGAAAATAAGAGGGGTTTCTCCTTTGCCTAATTTTTTCATTATACTCATATTTTTGCTGTATTTTATATCCAGCTTATCTATCCTGATAAATGTTATGCTCTTCTCAAAAGCTTTTATGATATCATCTATGCTTTCATTTTTTGAAGAGTTATAAAACAGCAAAATGGAAACAGGCTTTGGATACACAAGCTTTTCACCTTTAATCGGGCTTGGTATGCTGTAATTTTTAACTCCTGTAAAGTTTCTAACAACCTTTCTTTTTCTTTACTTGCCATACTTTCATTTCCGAAATAAAACCATTCATTTGCGAAAAATATAATGGGTACATCCCTGACAGAGTGATAAGCGTAAGATAAATTTTCAAGTAAGGAGTCGTTTCTATTTGGATGATATGGAGAAAGAGTTACCTCATATTTATCTATATTAACATATGAATAATTTTCAAGNTCTTCNATNAATGGCTGTATTTCCTCNCACATCAAACAGTTCTTTGAATAAAAATATGCCATATTCACATCTGCCCTTGCAAAACCAGCCAGCAAAATTATACCTATGAAAGCATAAATAACATATTTTCCTTTCATTGCCACACCATTATGCCTTCCGGATTAAAATATTTTTCTGAATGAATGATATGGTGTTGCAACATTTTTGCTTCTAAGAATATGACACAAAAACGTGTCATTCACTACCCCTTAAAAAGCCACATCTTTTTCATTCATAAGAAACAATAAAAAGAGAAATCGATTTGCTATGTGAGATGGATATAAAAAAAATTGACAAGGAAGTGAATAAAGCAGTTAGATTGATTAGGAGAGGATATAAAAGAGACTACATAATTGAGAAACTTAATTGTGTTTATTTCGATAGGGAAAAAATTTTTGAAATTGCAAAGTGTAGGATAAAGGCAAGGAAAAAATTTGGTGAATTTGCTGAAAAGTTGTTTTTTGATGAAGAAGGGCTCAGATATGCCACTCCTCCACTCATAGCAGATTACAGAGCCAGGAGAATAAAAGGCGATATTGTTGCAGATATATGCTGTGGAGTTGGTATGCAGCTCATTTATTTTTCCAGATATGTAGAAAGGGCTATTGGGGTTGAAATAGATTCTTTCCGGGCAGAACTTGCCATCTTGAATGCAATGGCAATGAATGCAAAAATAGAAATAATAAAAGGAGATGCCCTCAGCAAAAAAATTTTTGATGAAATAGATGCAGATTGCATTTTCTGTGATCCATCGAGGAAGGAAAAAGAGGAAAAAAGAAAATTTGAGACACTTCTTCCGAATCCTCTGAAAGTATATAATCTCTACAGCAGTAAAACAGATAGAATAGCTTTTGAACTCCCCCCTCAGATATCAAGAGATGAGATAAAAATTGAGGGGGAAAAGGAATACACGTCCCTTAATTTCAGTCTCAATAGACTGGTTTTATATACTGGTGAACTGGCTCAATGCGATACATCAGCGGTTTCGCTACCATCTGAGGAAAGAGTGACAGATTTGGATGAGAAAATAAAATTAAAAAAGATGGATAAAGCTCTGGAGTATATATATGAGGTAGATGGAACAATTATAAAAGCAGGCCTCTTGGAAAATTTAGCAGGCAAGATAGGATTCGATGGATATGTAATCCAAATTGGCAAAAGAAGAAGTTTATTGACTTCTTCTGACGAATATAAATCTGCTTTTTTGAAAAAATATGAAATTGTTGCAGAATGTAATTTTGATTATCACAAATTAAATCATATTTTGAAAAAACTTGAGGCAGGAAAAGCTACCCTCAGAATTTCTGTTGAGCCAGAAAAATACTGGAAAATACGAAAGAAAATTGAAGAAGGGCTGGAAGGAGAGAGGCATTTTTATATTTTTAAAGTAAAAAATAAGGCTCTGGTGGCGGAACAGATAATTTAAAAAAATTTATCTAATGGCATGAATTATCTATTGGGATTAAAATGGAGGAAGGTTTTATTATATCAAATAAGATAAGGAAGGCAGTGTTTATTGAAATTGCATCAGGAGAAAAATCTCTCAGTAGATTGATAAAAAAACATCATCTGATAGAACAGGCAGCCAGAAATGCTATTGAGGAATTAAAAGAACATGGTTTGATAGAGGAGAAAGAAGATGGTTATGTATTGACGGAACTTGGCAAAAAGATATACGGGAAATTAAAAGGTAGTGAAACATTGTAAAATGAAGGGCATAGTGACATCAGGTAGGAAAGAGGGAAAAAAATTTATATTGATAGAAGGCTATAAAAACCAGTTTGTAGAAAAANTGCATTTGGAGCCATATCCAGGAACTTTAAATTTAGTTGTAAATGAAAAAATTATTGGAGACTTAAAAAAAATTGAGGGAATAACGTTAGACGGCTTTGTGAAAAATGGAATCAGATATGGAGAAGTAAGATGTTTTCCTGCGGAAATTTATGGAGAAAAATGCTTTGCGCTCCTGCCAGAGAAAAGCATTTATAAAAATATTCTGGAAATAGTTGCAGAAGAGAATCTCAGGAAAAAGTATAGTTTAAGAGATGGCGACACTGTAAAATTAAGCTTTTTACCCTTCATAAAAACTTGTTGTAAATATAAGACATATGCCTTACCCCATACTGGAAAAAAAACTTCAAAAATAACTGTTTTTTACGATTCACCTTTTATAGAGGGAAGGAGAGATTTATGCTATTTTTATGATGTTGGAATGCCAAATCAATATAAAAAGAGTTTTTGCCAGAGAGAGGTTGCATCAGTTTTATTTCATACAGATATTAAAAGCTCTTATAACAGGCTGATGAACTTCATAAAGGAAAAAAGATACTCCATAATGTCTTCAGTCAGGAAAATCAGATACTCAGTACTGAATGAATGGCAGATTGAAGTAAGGACGAAAGAGAATTAATTTTTATCTGCCGAGCGTTTCATCGAAGAATGTGCCCAGAACTCCGCTTTTTCCGGATGTCTGCTGAGTCGGCAGAAACGGTGATAAAGCCATTGCAAGATTATGCAGGGTCATTGACTGCAATATTATTTTTCCCGGGCCTTTTAAAGTCGTCAAAAACAATCCTTCTCCTCCAAAGAAAATTGTTTTTATTCCTTTGACTAACTGTATGTCGTAGTCGACGCTTGCCTCCCAGCCAACGACACTTCCTGTATCAACTTTTATGCTCTCTCCCTCTTTCAAATCCATTTCTATGAAATCTCCACATGCATGAATAAAAGCCATACCTTTGCCACTCAACCTCTCCAGTATAAAGCCCTCTCCTCCAAAGAAAATAGCGCCTAACCTTTTCTGGAACGCGATGCTCAATTCAACCCCATCTTCGGCACATAAAAAGGCATCTTTCTGCACAATATATTCTCTACCAGCATCAATTTCTAATGGCAGAATAGTGCCTGGCGCATTGCCGGCAAAGCCAACAAATCCTTTTCCGCCAGCCGGCATAAACTCTGTCATGAAAAATGTCTCGCCTGCAAATTTTCTACCTATTGCCTTCAGCAAACCTCCTTTTGCCTTTGCCTCCATTTTTATATTTGGACTCATATAAATCATTGAGCCAGCTTCAGCATATACTTTCTCTCTTTCTTCTAGCTCGATTGTCACAATCTGTAAATTATCTCCAGTAATCTTATACTTCATTTAATCACCGCGGAAAAACAATCGAGAAAATATAAAGATTTTTAAAAATTCGAGTTTAACAATGGAAAAGGGAGCTATATTTCTTGGAAATTTCAACGTTGCAGCATCACCGTTTTATTCATTTCTGGTAGAGATTACCATCCTGCTATTCTACTACTATCTCATATTCCTCACTTATTGCTTCGTTTCCTGCTGTGTCTATTGCCTTTATTCTGAATTTATATATGCCACTATCAAGCTGTCCAAGTTCAATGCCGTAACGGGGCTCGTTGCTTTCATT
>MTNE01000121.1 GCA_002011355.1 Thermoplasmatales archaeon JdFR-43
TTATATTTATTCTTTTTATTGCAGTTATCTTAATTGTACTTCTTATTTTTTGGAGAAGCAGACAAGAAACAGAGGAAATCTTCAGGGTCGGGGAGTATATCCTGTACGAAAAAGAAGTGTCAACAAAAGGCGGGAAAAAGAAAAAGATGTATTTTTTCAGCAAGAAAAAAAGAGGAGACGCAAAACCGTGCAAGAAACCAGAGGGATATGAGGTAGAAATAAATAAAAGAACGGGCGTGCCATTTTTGAAAAAAGTAAAGTAACGAGAAAAAATATTTATAAAACTACTGAACATTAGAAGTAAGGAGGAGGAGAGAAAACGAGCAAGAGAAGAGGAATATCAGCAGAGAGAATAGCTAGAAGGATGCTTGAAAGCAAGGGATTCACCATAGTTGCTACCAATTATAAAATAAATTCTAAAGGGGAAAGTATTGCCGAAATTGATATCGTAGCAGAAAAAGAAGGGGAGAGATACGCAGTTGAAGTTAAATCGGGAAAAGCAAATCTTACATCCATAAGACAGGCATATGCCAATGCTAAACTAGCCGGTTATAAGCCATTATTGATATGCAAGAAAAGCGATGAAGCAACAAAAGAAGCTGCTAAAAAATTGGGCGTAGAAATAATGGAATTCAGTGAATACCATTTATTGCTTGAACCCGAAGAACTGGAAAGCATAGTCAAAAAATGCATGGAAGAAGTTATGGAAGAATACGGTTTTATCCCCTCCTTATATCTAAACGAAGAGGCTATCAGAATCATGAGAGTTATAGCAGAAGCAAAGGATTTCAAACAGGCAGCTAAGATTCTGAAAATAAAAGAGGAAAAACTTGGAAATGAAATAGCAAGGTTAACGAAAAAAGGATTATTTCCCTCACGNAGTCTTTCTTTTAGAGACTTGAAAAAATATTGTATCGCTGTTTTGGCAAGAAATGAAATTATAATGAAACTTGAAAAAATAGAAAAAGATGTACAAGAAATAAAGAAAAAGTTAGGATTGATTTAATCTACTTTCTAAAAAATTTTTCAGCATCTTAGTAGATTTTCCTCTNTGAGAATATTTGTTTTTCTCTTCCATTTCCATTTCTCCAAAAGTTTTATTGCTTCCTTCTGCAATGAAAATGGGGTCATANCCAAATCCCTTATTTCCTCTAATTTCTTTTGCAATTTTCCCTCTGCATATTCCTTTGAAAATGTGAGTTTTTCCATCATAATATGCTATAACAGAAATAAATTCCGCTTCCCTATCCTCCATACCTTTCATAAGCTTTATTATTCCTTCATTTCCTATTGTTTTGAAAACATAAGAAGAAAAAACCCCTGGAAATCCATTCAATGCTTTTATGAATAAGCCAGAATCTTCAATGAAGAAATTCCCCTCAATTTTATCTTTTAGATATTCCACTCCATATTTGGCCACTTTTTCCAAAGAATCCGCTTGTATTTCTGGATATGGTATACTCACCATTTCCATATTATATCCTATGATTTTCTTTATTTCTTCATATTTATGTCGATTACTTGTTACAAAATAAATCATGTTACCTTCCTCATGTATCTTCCGCGCCTCGCTATTTCCTCCACCTTTTTTATAACCTCTTTTGCTTCGTCGAAGTTCTCCTCATATGTTTCAAGTACCCACTGGAATAAATTTTTATTTTTATGTGCTGCTTTAAATGCCTCCATGAGTAAGTGTAAATCAACTCCTCTATCCTCATTTTCTGTGCTTTTCATTCCCAAGCCGAAATCGATGAAATATAATTTTTTATGCATCCATATCATGTTGGATGTTGTTATATCTCCATGTATTATTCCGTTTTTATGCAGATTGGCTATACTTCTGCCAATTTCTCTGCAAATTTTTCTCTGCCACTGCTCATTCTTTGAATCAATCACATCTTTTATTCTCTCTCCATACAGATATTGCATTACAATCTCTTTATCTTTTATCCTTACATCATATATAATTGGAACGCTCACACCCGCCTTTCTAGCTGCCATCATAAGCAAAGCTTCTCTTTTAGTGCGCTGTTCCCTTATTTTTTCATCAAGTTCTTTTATCCTGTATCCCTTTTTTATCCTTCTCTTTACTATAACTTTTCTTCCATGCCAGTCAGCAAGATAAATTTCTGCCTCCGCTCCTCTTCTTATCACATCCATTTAATCTCCACCTCATCTGTTCTGTAATTTTGTTTCACCTTTGTTTCTTCGAGTTTCATTTTTACTCCACTTTCATGCATCAATAAGCCAGTCCATGCAATCATTGCCCCATTATCAACTAAAAACTCGTTTGGCGGGCAAAAAAATCTTGCCTTTCTTTCTGTAGCCATTATTTTTATTATTTCCTGCAGCCTTTTATTGCATGCCACTCCTCCACCAAGCAAAATCTCATCCTTTTCAGTATGAGCCATTGCTCTTTCTGCCACTTCAGCCAACATGCTGAAACATGTTTCCTGCAATGAATAGCATATATCTTCTATCTTTTCCTTCCTTACCAGATGAAGGCATGCCGTTAATATGCCAGAGAATGCTACATCCATTCCCTTAACAGAATAGGGCAATGNAANGTANTTTTTACCCTGTCTTGCTATCCTTTCTATTTCGGGTCCTGCTGGAAATGGCAAACCAACTTCCCTCCCAAATTTATCAAGACAGTTACCTATACCTATATCCAGAGTTTCTCCAAAAACCCTATACTTTCCTTCCATAAATGCTATAACCTGTGTATTGCCGCCGGAAACATAAAGCAAAACAGGATCGATGCATCCTGTCAATGCTTTTCCTATTTCAAGATGGGCAATGCAGTGATTTACGCCTACAATTGGCTTTTTAAGCATTATAGATAGCACTCTGGCAGCTGTGGCGGCAGTCCTTAAGCATGGGCCCAGACCAGGACCAATTGAAAATGCAATCAGGTCAATATCTTTTATGTTTATACCAGCTTTTTCAATACCCTCCTGTAAAACTTTTGGGAAATATTTCACATGATGATTTGCTGCCTCTCTGGGGTGTATGCCGCCTTTTTCAGGTTTATACATTTTTGATACATTTGCTAAAATATTGCATTTGCTGCCGGATTTTTCAACAATTCCTATACCAATTGTATGAGCTGTTCCTTCTATACCTAAACAAATCATAAACTCTTAATCAGTTCCGCTATTTCCTCTCTCTTTTCTTTTTCCTTTGGCAGTGCTATCGATGCCTTCCATTTCTTGGTTCCATCTTCAAGATAATAGCCTCTTGAGATGGATATGAATTCATTTTCTCCTTCGTCGCTTATAGCTCTCTTTCTTGCAACCTCTATAAAATTGTTCCTTCCAAACTTTATTTCCTTTCCTTCTATTATCTCATATTCCACCATTTTATCAGGCTTAATCATTTTTTCAAATTTAAATATTGTGTTATATGCTGATCTCATGCTATTATGAAAGCATCTACCATATCAGTTGAATTAAATCCACTTTTATCATATGCTATGGCTTCTAATGTATGAGAGCCGAAGTCCTTCCACACCCATGTGTAATTATCTCTTAATGTTTCCTTTAACTGTCCATCAACATAAATTTCTACTCTATCTATTCCACTTTCATCAAATGCTCTTATTTCCACTGTCTTTTTTCCAATTATCACTGTTCTCTGTATTTTCACTATTTCTCTATCAAAAATGTAAAGATATCCCTCTTTTGGTGAAATTATAGAAATGGAGGGTGGACTATTTTCTGGAATATATGCTGCTACTGCATCAACATAATATGCATCAAATGGATTTTTATCAGGAGGGTTTGCATATGCCGTATGTGCAGTTGAATTAAATAGAACAGCAAAAATCGCAAGATTATTTACATCATCTACATCTATATCTGGAAAGTGAAGCTCAGGATCCCAGTTCATAGAGATAAATTCTTCTTCATATGGATCTAGGGATATATCTCCAACATATGCGAATTCAAGAAATGCAAAATGATATTGATTTGCAGAATAGTCATCCCATCTTGAATTAATTTCTGTAACATATACACGCAGAACACCTTTGTATTTTTTATTTTCCTTATTCAGCATATTTACTCCTATGAACAACCCATGCTGGCACGGACACTGAATCCAGGAAGCATTTACATATATTTCAATATTTGGCCTCTCTCTTTCCAAACTTTCCTGTATGGCTTTTTCATATGCCTCTTTACTTGCCTCCAAAACAACCTTATAGCCACCATCAAGAAATACAGTTGGATACCAGTAGAAGTTATAATCATTCTTTATCCTATCATATGCAAATTCATTTTTATCTCCTACCATTGTGACATAATAAAATGGGTACTCATGGTTGCTGTATATATCAAACAAAATTTCGTTGGCAGGCGGACAATCAGGACAATAAGAAGCTGATGCTACCTCAGCAAAAACTGCAGCATTTGCAGATGGCAGAAGCATTGCCGCCATGACTGCAACGATGCCAATAACAATTGTTAATTTTTTCATAATGAAACATCTTCTCATGCTATATAAAAGTTTCCTCCATTTCTAATCATAGAATT
>MTNE01000123.1 GCA_002011355.1 Thermoplasmatales archaeon JdFR-43
CCTGGCCAGTTTGTTGAGCAATAAATCACTCCATTTTTATCTACACTCGGAGTACACAAACTTTTTGCTCCCATGTCAAATTTCCATTTAAGAGTTCCATTCAAAGAAAGAGCGTACAGATAGCCATACATATCCGCAAAATATATTGTATCATTGTATATTGCAGCGGAATTGGCGATGCAGTCCTCTGGTTTAAACTCCCATTCGAGAGAGCCATCTGGATTTATGGCATATAACTTGCCCGTACAAAGATATATCGTTCCCTTATCATCTATCACTACAGGCCATCTCGATCTTTTATTAAATTTCCATTTCAGTGTTCCATCTGAATTTAGAGCATACAAACTGCTTTCAGATGGAATATATACTGTTCCATCCTCTGCAATTGTGGGAGAAGATTCTATCCACTCCTCGGTTACAAATTTCCATTTTAATGTTCCATTTGGATAAAATGCATACAGTGTTCCATTGAATAGATGAGTTGTTCCCACATAGATTATTCCGTTCTTGTCTATAACAGGTGTAATGGTTGGATAGCTGATCCGCCCTATTTTTACCCTCCATTCTATTCCTCCCTGATTGTGGCTTGTGTCATATTGGCTTACTCCACTGTGCCTCAAATCATGTCCCTGTATTGGCCATGGAGAATCTTGTAAACCATAGTCATTATTTTCATTTATCATTCCATGAGCACTTGTAATTAAAAGTAGGAATGGAATGAGAAGAGGCATGAGCCTTTGCATGAAAAATAATTATGAGAGGATTTATGTATTTTACAGTTAGTGGCGAGGCCACAACTACAGCTGCTTAATCCTCTTTCTCTCTCATTTTTAGATAAACTCAAACTTTTTAACTCATATTTCATTTCACATCATGAAGAGGCTGTTTGTTATTGCTTTACTTGCCATTTTACTCATAAACTTTTATCCAGTGAATAATGCAAAGAACGATTTGCCCCCGTACTTTTCATGGAGAGATATAAATGGCATAGATTATACAACGCCTGTAAAAAATCAGGAGCCGTGTCCAAGTTGTGAGGCATATGCCTTGGTGGCAGCAGTAGAAACTTTGGTACAATATGAGGTTGGCTATCCATTTGGCTGCGATTTGTCGGAAGTGCATCTATTTTTCTGCTCTGGAGGAACATGCAGATGGGGAGTAAATGTAACACATGCTGCAGAGTATTTAGTAGAATATGGAGTACCAGATGAAGGCTGTTTTCCTGATCCGCGTCGAAAAACAGATTCACCATGTGACCCATTGCCGGGATGGGAGAACAGAACAGTAAAAATAAAGGAGTGGGGATGGGTTGAGGATGATGAGGAAAGTATAAAAAAAGCGTTGATAGAACATGGCCCATTAGTCATATGTATATGGGTCTGGAAGGATTTTATGTACTATAATGGAGGCATATACAAGCATAAATGGGGCCGACTTGTAGGAGGACATTTGATCACACTGGTTGGCTATGATGACAGCCAAAGATGCTGGATATGCAAGAACAGCTGGGGCAGAAACTGGGGNGAAGATGGCTGGGTCCGCATTTCATATGATGAGGACATTTTTATACCTCACTGCTACGGAGGAACTGGCATTTTGTATGTAGACGGCGTATACGGCAACTTCATGCCGGACGTGCCAAAGGTGTATATTGAAGAGCCAAGAAGATGGCACACCTATATTTTTGGAAGGGAAATGCCATCAATATTTGGAAGAGCATTTATTCAGGTAGGCATACCACGCGTAATAGGATGGAGTGATGTAAAAATAAATGCTACCGACACCAATAAAGTTGAATTTTATTTAGATGNGGAGCTACAGTTTATTGANGATNNNCCTCCTTTTGAATGGAGGCTGGATACATCTCCTGGCTTTCATACTATAGANGTGATGGCATACAATGAGCATAATGCATCAAAGGCAATAGTGGATGTTTTTGTAATGATATAAATGGAAATAGCGGCAATCTTTCAATGAGTATGCATCCTTCGAAATCAACCATCTCTTTCATTATTTAATCCATGAGATATTTCTTCGCTAAGCCAAGCAAAGCAGGCTTTGTTACAACCTTTTTAATCAAAAAGCTCAGTTTCGCCTGGGTTAATGCATATATATCTTCTCCCTGCAGAATATCGGCAAGCAACTCAAAATCCTTGTCTTCAAGCTTTTCAAGAAAAGCTCTCAATTTCATAAGCTTTTTCGTCTTTTCCCCGTATTCTTCATCCCACATCCTTTCATATTCCTTAAGCACTTCCTTTGAAACATCTTCTTTTTTCAAAGCTTTATCTGCCACCTCTGCAGCCATTATTGAGGAATGTATTGCTCGAGTCATTCCTCCGCCATGTATTGGATTTACAAGTTGGGCTGCGTCTCCTACCAACATAACGCCGTCAGCAACCATTTCAGTAAAATGGGCTACTGGCACACCCCCACCATTTATTTCAATGGGCTGAGCATTCTTGAAAATTTCATCATGTTCTTTAATAAATTTAATCAAATAATCATATGCCTTCATTCTTGCTCCTTTTTCCAATATGCCTAGACCGACATTGGCAGAAAATGCTTTGGGAAATATCCATGCATAGCCTAATGGAGCCACATCTCTTCCAAAGAATAAATGAATGTATTTATCGTTGACTTTCACATTTGCCATTTCAAATTGAATGCCAGAGTGATAATCAGTAATTTTATTCACAGTATTCAATCCTGCCCATCTTCCTACCTTACTCTCTATTCCATCTGCTCCTATAACGAGTTTTGCTTCTACTTCCTGCAAGCCATCCATGCTTTTTATCTTTACTTTCCATTTTCCATTGCTTCTTTCCATTCCCATTGCCTGCGTTTTTACCATATACTTTGCTCCCGCTTTTATGGCTTCAGCTGCCAGCCACTTTTCAAATATTTTTCTCTCTAGAACATATCCTTCCATCTGTTCTCCTTCCATTGTAACCTTTTTGCCAGAAGGAGAATACAGAGCGGCCCCTTCTATTCTTCCAGAAATGCATAGGGGATGCAATTCTATACCAAGTTTTTCTAACCCATGCTTTGTTATGCCTTCAGCACATCTTTTGGGAGGACCTATTTCCTGCTTTTTTTCCACAACCAGCACATCATAGCCTCGAGANGCCATCTCTTTTGCTGCTATGCTGCCTGCAGGACCTGCTCCAACTATTAAACAATCAACTTTCATTTTATCCCTCCATCGCCCCTACAGGGCAAAATTTGACGCATGTCATACATGATATGCATTTTCCCTCATCGATTACAATCCTTGTTTCATACAGTGTTATTGCATCTACTGGACATATTCCCACGCAACCTGCACAATATAAACATTTATCATAATCCACCCTTACCATATTTCTTCCCCCATAAAAGATGAACCTGTATTTTTATATTTTGCTTTCTTTTCTTCGAGATGCCAGAAATTTTTGAAAAATGAATGAGAGACTCATTTGGCTGTCTGTATTCATGCTTTAATTACTTCTTGCTTTTTTTATCAAATGAAATTGTTTGTTAGCAATTGTTAACTATTCAGTTAAAATATTGCATTCCTTCATATCTTATTCAGCAAATAAGAAAAATTTTAAATATTGAAAAAAGAATTGTAGGAATATTATGAGATTGATAGAAGAGATTGCTAAAGAGAATGGTTTTAAAATACTGGAGGTAACAAAAAGTGTTGACGAAGTTTCTCTAAAAAAGAATGGCATACCTGAAATAATAAATGCTGCTTATGTCGAAAAAGATGGCAAGGTTTATCTTGCAAAAGAGAATGGAACAATTGAGAGAATAGGCACTAAAGAATACTGGGAAAAAATAATGAAATACAAGCCTAGGGAGCAGCACGTGGCGGAGATAAATACGAATATAAAGCATACTAAAGATCTGATGAGCTGCGGATTGTGCAATCAGCATAAAAATACCACAGCCTTGCTCAACATTGTTGTAACAAATAGATGTGATTTGAGATGCTGGTATTGTTTCTTTTATGAGGAGAAGGCAGGCTTCATTTATGAGCCCACGCTTGAGGAAATAAAAAATGGGATTAGGGTTGCAAGAGAATTTAACGGCTATACTCCTCCAATACAAATCACAGGAGGAGAACCTGCTTTAAGAGATGATTTACCAGAAATAATAAAAATGACAAGAGAATTGGGCTCCCCTCATGTACAACTTAATACGAACTCCATTTCTCTCGGGATTGAATATTTTGAGAATCCTCAATCTGCTATAGAAAAAGTTTCAAAATGGGTGAAAGCAGGCTTAAAAACAATCTACACATCTTTTGATGGATTGCATCCAACATCAAAGAGCAATCCCAAAAATCATTATGAGACTCCTTTTGCCTTGAAAGCATATATAGAAGGAGGAATAAGAAGCATAGTGCTTGTTCCTACAGTGAGCCAGCTTAATTTGAAAGAAACACCAGATATTGTGAAATTTGCAATGCATAATATTGATAGAGGGATAAGGGGTGTGAATTTCCAACCAATCTCTCTAGTTGGGCATATAAAGAAGGGAGATAG
>MTNE01000209.1 GCA_002011355.1 Thermoplasmatales archaeon JdFR-43
AAAAATTTGCATAATACAACAAGCCCATATTTCTTTAATTTTTAACTAAAACTAGGGTATTATCCCTGCTATAAATCCAATTAAGCCAGCCGCCATTGCCATCCTTACCATATCTGCTGTTTTTCCAGTGTTATGTATGCTTTTGATAGCCAATAATATAGCATAGGCAATAAAGAAATCGACAGGAATAACAATCATCAGATACCATTTATTAAGAATGCCCCACAAAGCTGGCAGAGGTGTTATTGCTATAGCAACAATTAAAAATGCGCATCCAAAATATGTAGCGGATTTCCTACCTATTTTNATTGGAAGTGTTTCTCTGTACAAAATATCTCCTTCCATATCTCTCACGTCCATTAATATTTCTCTGCCGAGCATGAGAAGAAAGGTTATTGCTGAAAGAACCAGTGAGTTATAAGGCTGCCATATGGCGGCGCCTCCAAAAGTAAAAGACATTGATGAAATNAAAGCAACAATGATATTTCCTATCAACCCTTGGCTTTTAAAAAGCACTTCGTACATCAGAAGAGAAAATATGCTTACAATGACTATCATAAGACACAGTATATTAATAAGGAGTGAAAGAATGAGTGAAACAGAGAAGAGAACTACAGCAAACAGCAAAGCCTCTTTTGGTGGGACTTTTCCAGATGGAATAGGTCTTTCTGGGTGAACTATTTTATCTATNTCGAAATCAAAGTAGTCGTTGATTGCCATGCTTCCAGCCACCATTAGCGCCACAACAAACATCGCCAAAAATAAATCATAATTGACATATTCAAATCCACTCACCAGCCCTCCTACAAAAGCGCTCAACATACCCATTAAACAAAGTTCAAAACGGAACAATTTCAAGAGAGCTTTTGTTTTATTAAGTAAATTTCCCATTACCGCCTTTATTCTACTTGGCATTTTAAATCTTTTCTCAATAAAAATTTAAAACTTCTCAAAAATTTTGATGTTAAGGAATGATTTCCTTTCTTTCCTCTATTTCATATGGCAGTTTTATGTATCTCCATGTGAATAAACCTAAAAATTTTGCTGGTATAATAACTTCTCCTTTTATAATAACATTGACATTTCCATTCAAAAGTAAATTTTTTGTTGGTGTAGTTAAATTCAAAATGCTGAAAGAAAGTAGAAATGTATAATTTTTTATTCCATGCTGAATTATAAATCGTGGCTTTTCCCCTTTCCCGATAAATTCATTTTCAATGTAAACTTCATAGTTTATGTAATCTATTTCTATCTCTGTCTTCTTTGGATTCTTTAAAGTAAGTGAAAATTTAACTTCATATTCATCTGGCTTCAAATATTTAGGATATATTCCAACTATTTCTTTATCTACAATTTCTATTGATTTTGCAGCCTCATACACCATGAAAAGATGTATAACAACACCTGCCAATATAATGACGGTTGCAGTAGCCTTTATTCTTCTTAAAATTCTTTTATGNCTTTCCTTCATTTGCCCCTTTTTACTGCAAACTCTGCCATCTCTGCTAATTTTTCTTTTGCCTCACTTTCTCTAAGCACATTTAAAGTTTCTTTTGCCTTATTTGCAAATTCCATTGCCTTATTTTTTGCATATTCTATTGCCCCAATTTCCTCAAAAANTTTTATTATTTTATCTATTTCTTCTTTACTTGCATCCNCCTTTCCATAATTTTTAAGCCATTCTTTGTCCTCAGAATTTTTATATGCATATAGGTAAATGAGTGTCTTCTTTCCTTTTCTTATGTCGCTTCCAACAGGCTTTCCTATATCCTTGCCTATGACATCCAAACAATCATCCCATATCTGAAAAGCCATTCCTAAACTTTTTCCATATTCCTGCAATGCCTTTACCTCTTTTTCATTTCCTCCCCCAATGATGGCGCCGCCCATTGCAGCATGCTCGAACATTTTTGCTGTCTTTTTTTCGATCATTTCCAGAAATTGTTTTTCTTCCACATATTCCATTTCTTCAAATCTTATATCCATTTCTTGTCCCTCACATATCTCTTTTGCCATTATTGCAAGATTTCTGAGGATGGTTTTTGCAATGGCAGCGTCTTTGATGTAACTGGCTACCTCGAATGCTTTTGCAAATAAAGCATCTCCTGCTAAAATAGCAACATTTTCTCCAAATTTTTTATGCACTGCCGGCATNCCTCGCCTTTCTTCATCTTTATCCATAATATCATCATGGACAAGTGTGAAAGTGTGAATTAATTCTAAAGCAACTGCAAATGGTATGGCTTTTATAAACTCGCTCCCTACGGCGTTACAGGCAAGGCATGCTATTATGGGGCGGAGTCTTTTCCCTCCCGCAAATGGCAAATGCTTTACAGCATCATAAAGTAAAATAGGCTCTTTTTCATAGAGATAATTTTCTATTGCTTTATCAATTGCTTCCTTAATTTCTAAAGTGTCCATATCTCCACCTCCCTTAATTCGTCCAAATTTCTGCAACCAGTTAAAAACATTGCCGCCTTCAGTGAACGCTGAAAAACCTCCATTTTTTCTTCTATAGAATCACAAATTAAAAAGGCGGTAGCCGCGCCAGCAGCATCTGCCCCTAGGGCAATTGCTTTTGCAACATCTAAGCCATGTCTTATTCCGCCTGTTGCAATCAATGTAATGCCGGCGTCATAACATAACTCTGCCAATTCCATAATGCAGTAAGGCGTTGGAATTCCCCAGTCCCAGAATATTTTGCCAAGCTCCTCCTGCACTTTATCTCCTCTTTTCTCTGCTCTATATGCTTCTACAGCAGCAAAGGAGGTACCGCCAGCTCCTCCTACATCAATGCCAACAATGTCTGTGTCAAGTAATTTTTCAGCAACTTTCCTAGATATTCCTGCCCCTGTCTCTTTAACTATGACTGGCTTTGTTAGACTAGCTGCTACTTCTTTTATTTTTTCAAGACATCCTTTTGCATTTCTNTCNCCTTCTGGCTGAATNACTTCCTGAAGAAAATTTAAATGTATAGCTAAAACATCAGCATCAATCATCTCTATTGCCTTGCTTGCCTTCTCCACCGCATCATTCCATTCTAAAAGCTGGGGAGCGCCAATATTTGCAATTTTTAAAGGAATGCTATATTTTTTGATAATGGAATAACTTTCTTCAACACTCTCATCTTCTAAGCCAGCTCTTTGTGAACCAATACCCATTCCTATACCATATTTCTCTGCTGCCTGAGCAAGTTTTTCATTTATTATACCTGCTTCTTCAAATCCACCAGTCATTCCAGCTATTATGAGAGGCATGGATAGTTTTTTTCCAAAAATTTCAACGCTTGTGTCAATTTCATCAAGATTTACTTCTGGCAGAGCACTGTGAATAAGCATAAAATCATCCCAATAGTTATAGCTATGCATTACATCTTTGCCTACAACTATCTCGATATGCTCTTTTTTTCTATCTTTCATTTCACCACCGAATGATTGAATTGGATATATAACTCTTATGTTTTGGTATCACTCGGTTAATTCCTCGACCTCCCTCCTGCCCTTTTCAAGTTCTTTTACCTGCTCTTCGTCTTTTTTAAGTAAGAGTGCAAGAAATTCTCCAACATGTGTCTTTTCCTCATTCGCAATGTCCATCAACACCTTCTTTATATCCTCATTTTCCGTCATGTCGGCAAGCTGTTCATATAAATTTATTGCATCGAGTTCAGCTATTATACCGAGTCGCAGTATTTCCTTATCCATGCTTTCTTTATCAACATTTTCCAAATCGATAGGTATTTTTGATAACATAATAAAAGAATGATAAATTGTATATAAAGGTCTTTTCTTCCATTTTCAAAATTTACTCCATTATAGTGATGCTATCTCCAACTCTTATTGTTCCATCAACAATCACCCTTGCAAAAATTCCCTCCTTTGGCATTACACACTCGCCCGTAATTTTTTTAATCTCACAGTCATCATGACATTTTTTGCCTACCTGTGTAACTTCAATTACTACTTCATTTCCTATCTTTAATCTCTGCCCTACTTTAAGCTCAGCCAGATTTATACCTTTAGTTGTTATATTTTCGGCAAAATCTCCATACCCAATTTGCAAACCTTTTTTCCTCATTTTCTCAATGCTTTCCTCAGCCAGCAAACTTANCTGACGATGCCATTTGCCAGCATGAGCATCTCCTTCTATACCCTCCATCGTTATCCTTGCTCTTTCAACTGGTCTTTTTTTCTGTCCTTTCTCGCTGCTTATATTTATTGATAACACAATTCCTTCCACAATTGTATTGTATTTCCTCTACAAAAAATTTTATAGTGCTGCTTCTTTATTTCATGAAATGCACAGAGTCATTGTTGCTGTTGTACTGGTTGTTGCATTAGTGATAGTAATAGCTGTACTCACACATCATGAGAAAAAGGAGACATTAACCATCTTCCATGCTGGCAGCCTTGCAACGCCTTTTGGCGAGCT
>MTNE01000217.1 GCA_002011355.1 Thermoplasmatales archaeon JdFR-43
CTGCTGGAAGTGTAATAAGTAGATGGAATACAAGTAGCGGGAGTTTTGATAGCTATATTGTTGGAGTATCTCCTCCAGAGTATGATTTTGTTATTTGGCCTGGAGATTGTATTGTTTTGAGAGTTGCAAATAGTGGAGAATTTTTAATGGAGGTGATGAAATGAGAAAAATAAAAAGTTTGTTTGTGGCAATGCTAATAATGGCGGGAGCGATGAGTATAGTTGAAATGGGAAAGGCATTGGATCAGCCTTTTCCAGTATATGGTTACATAAAGGATTCAACTGGCAGTCCTTTGGCGAATGTTGCCGTATACATAAAAGATTTGACAAAATCAACGCAGCTCATTGTCTATACTCAGTCGAATGGATATTATCAGGCTGATTTATTCAATCTCCAAAATTGTGAAAACGGGGATACAATAGAAGTATATTGTGAGTATGGTAACGAAAATAACAGCAAGATATTCATACTCGATGTTACAGAATTGTCAAAGAATGTGAGTTTTTCTTTAATAGCTCCTCCAACTGTTTCAACATTAAATGCCTCAAGCATTACAAGCAGTTCTGCAAAACTTAATGGGGAATTGATCGATCTTGGAGGAGATAGTAGCTGCCANGTATGGTTTGAATATGGAAAGACACTCTCGTATGGCTATTCAACAGGCAAACAAACGAAGTATGGTGCAACTACTTTTTCGGCAACAATAACTGGCCTGGAGCCAGATACAACATATCATTTCAGAGTTGTTGCTAAAAACAGCAGAAAAATTTCTTATGGTATTGATAAAACATTTCGTACGCCTCCTGCTTTGCCGCAAGTTACTACACAGGCAGCAAGTGATATAGGCTATAGCTTTGCCACTTTAAACGGGTATTTANATAGAGTCGGGGCAGCAAGTTGTCAAGTATGGTTTGTTTATGATGTTATTTCTCATACAAACTGGGAAGATTATGCCTATTCCACACCTCATCTCACAAAAACATCTCCTTCATCGTTTTCTTATGAATTGACTGGCCTAGAAATAGGCGTAACATATTACTTTAGAGCTGTGGCAAGTAACACTGCTGGAACAGTAGCTGGGGATGAAATGACATTCACAACACAGGTAATACTTCCCTCCATAGTCACGCTAGATGCCTCTAATATAACAAGCAATACAGCAATATTAAAAGCAAATCTAACCGATCTTGGGGGAGATAGTAGCTGCCAGGTATGGTTTGAATATGGAGAAACAATCTCGTATGGCTATTCAACAGAAATACAAAATGTTAGTGAAAGTGGAGTAATATCGGTAGAAATAAACGGCTTAAATCCTGGCACAACTTATCATTTTAGGGCTGTTGCNGAAAATAGCAAAGGAAGGACATATGGGGATGATAAAACATTCGAGACCACAGCTATAAAGGCAACAACAGAAACCAAAGGGGTAGAATATGCTGTTATCTTAAAAGCCAATCTGACAGACATGGGGGGCGACGAAGAATGTTATGTCTATTTTGAGTATTGGATGGAAGAAGGAGAAAAACAGCAGACGCCAAAAAAAATAATGAATAATACAGGAGAATTCAGCGAAGTCATAACAGGATTGAAAGAAAATGCCACTTATTTTTACAGGGCAGTTGTTGAAAATAGCCANGGAATTTCATATGGAGTTAACCTTTCCTTCAAAACAATCGCCTTGCCNTCTCCACCAGCTGTAAAAACTTTAGATGCGGTAGCGTTTCAACATAATGCCACTTTATATGCCAATGTAAGTGATATGGGTGAAAGTACCTTCTGCTATCTGTGGTTTGAATACTGGAATGGTGAGAGAAAAACAACAGAGGTTATGATGGCCAATTCGACTGGCATATATGATGCGAGAATAGAAAATCTTGCTGATGGACAGAAGTATTATTATAGNGCTATAGCAGTAGGCTCAAATGGCAGAATTTTTTATGGAGAGATAAAAAATTTCACTACTCCTGCAGGAGAAAATCATGAACCATCTATCGTTGTAGTAGCTCCAGAAAATAATTCAATTGTTGATGTAAAAACTTCTCTAATGGTAAATGTTTATGATATCGATGGAGATATAATTAATGTNGCCTTCTATTGGAAGAATGGAAGTAAAATCTATGAAGTCGAGGCATTGAGTGGAATGGTAAGTGTCGCTATAAATCTCACATATGGAAAGGAATATGCATGGTATGCTGTCGCCAATGACGGCATAGAAACAAATTCTACACCTGTACAACTTTTCAGGACTTTCGAAAAAGTTGTGGCAGATTTCACACATTCCTTTGCATTTGTAAATGAAACTGTTTATTTCAATGATAGCTCACAAGGAAATATTACGCAATGGATATGGAAGCTCGGTGACGGTAAAATGGCATATGAAAAGAACGTTGATCATACATATACTCATGCTGGAAAATATACGGTTAATCTAACTGTAGTTGATATATATGGCAATGAATATTATGTTGAGAAGGAAATTGAAGTATGGGAAAGAGGAGATGCAAATATGGATGGCAAAATAAATGCTATTGATATAGCCATTATAAAAAGAATTATAGAAAAGGAAGAAAATGCTGAAGATTATCCACCAGCCGATGCAAATGGAGACGGAGTCGTTAATGAAGAAGATTTGCATATGGTTATAAATAAAATACTGGGATTGGCATGAAAAAGGCGATATTACTTGCAATAGCCATTATATTTGCAATAGCTTATGTGAGAGGAGTAGAAGTATCTGTTTCTCCACCTCATATTGTAAAAACTGNAAGTGAATTTACTGTATATATTACAATCAAGNATGTACAAAATTTCTATGCTGCTGATTTAACCCTTTACTATAATTCGTCAGCACTCCAAATTCAGAAGATCTATAATGGAAGTATAGATAATGTGACTATCAAGATAAATTACTCCCTCAAAAACGGGATTTGTAGAATTGTGGCAATAGCAGAGAATAAAAGTGTGAATGGCAGCGGATATTTTGCTGCCTTGCATTTTCTCAGCCTTAGGGAAGGAGTATTTGATATAATAATGGAAGGCAATCTCAGCAGTTATGATGCTACAGAGATACAGGCAATATGGAAAAATGCAACCATAGTGGCCACATCATCAGAATTAAAAGTGGATGTAGAGGAGGTTGAGGGAAAATTCATTGCATTTGTTAATTTAACAAATACTACAAACTTTTACAGTATTAACTTTACATTGCTCTATGATGATGCCTTTCTAAGCCCTCTAAAAATTGAGAATGATAGCTTGATTACCTCATATTCAATTGAAGAAAATAAAATAAAATTTGCCGGTTATATGCCTCTTCCNCAGAATATAACCGAAGAAAATGTTGTAAGAATAACATTTCAACCCATGAAAAATGGTTTTACATCTTTAAATCTTACAAATATTACTGTAAGCGATTCCAGCGCCAATGAAATATATGTTATACCCATAAATAGCAGTTTTCTCATTGCAGGCAATATCCTACCCATTGCCAATTTTTCCTGGCAGCCATTACAGCCAAGCGAGCTCGATACTATAAAATTTAATGCGAGCTTGAGCTATGACCCAGATGGGTATATTGCTAACTATACATGGGATTTTGGAGACGGAACAAAAGCTTATGGTATGGTGATAGAGCATAAATATGATTCAGACGGCATATATATTGTGAATTTAACCGTCATGGATAATGATGGATCTATATCATGGGTGGAGAAGCAGATAGAAGTAATTAACATTCTCCCTGTAGCAAATTTCAGTTACACCCCTCTAAATCCAACTATAACAGATGCAATAACCTTTGATGCTTCAGCAAGCTATGATTCAGATGGAAGCATAGTGAATTACACCTGGAATTTTGGAGATGGAGGCACAGCATATGGGAAGACAGTTACTCATAAATATGGCTATGAAGGAATTTATACTGTCAATTTAACAGTGAGAGATAATGACGGGGCAGTAACATGGAAAGAAATGGAAATAGTTGTTAGTACCCCACAGCTGATAGCAAATTTCAGTTATTCTCCAGAGAATCCTGTNTCCCTACATGTAATACAATTCATTGATTTATCATATGGCGCTGCTTCATGGCTCTGGAATTTTGGAGATGGAAGTAATGACACAGAACAAAATCCAGCTCATATCTATCTAATAGGAAATTATTACAATGTCACCCTCACAATATTCAATGGAAGTGCTAACGCAAGCATTTCAAAAATCGTTAGGGTGGATAATTTTATTCAACTTATCAAAAATGAAAATAATGTGGTTAACTACATTCCGTGGCTTAGCAATACCACCACAGCTTCTCAGCTTGCTTCTATGATTGGNAGTGATGTTATGCCTGCTGGAAGTGTAATAAGTAGATGGAATACAAGTAGCGGGAGTTTTGATAGCTATATTGTTGGAGTATCTCCTCCAGAGTATGATTT
>MTNE01000124.1 GCA_002011355.1 Thermoplasmatales archaeon JdFR-43
CCTGTTACAACTGATATGGCAGATAAGGTGAAACGCATATATGAGCAGACACCAGATCCAAAAGTTATTCTGGTTGTTGGCTCATGCGGGATAAGCGGAGGGGTATTTCATGAGTCATACCATTTGGAGGGGCCAATAGAAAAAATTATACCTGGCGCCAAATGCTTTTATGTTCCAGGATGCCCGCCAAGGCCAGAAGCAATTATACAGGGTGTCATTAAAGCATGGGAATTCCTAGAGGGGGTGGAAAAGAAATGAATGCCGAGGAAATAATGCAGAAATTCCAGGAAGCTGGATATGAAGCATGGATTAAGGAGAGGGAGGCAGGAGTTAAAAATAAGGTGAAAAGAAAAAGTGTGTGGATTAAAGTAGACAGAGAAAAAATAAGAGAAGCTGTTGAATATTTAACAGAGCTGGCAGAGGAATATCCCCATTTCAGCATAATCTCCGCAAGTGATGAGGGAGAAGACGTAGAGTTGAATTATCATTTTGCTCTAGGTTATGGAAAGTTTCTTGAGGAATTTGCAATCACTTTTAAAGTTACATTACCAAAGAGGGATTTGAAAGTAAAATCGATAACAAATTTGATACCAGCGGCAATATTTTCTGAGAGAGAAATCAGAGAGATGATGGGAGTGGAAATCGAGGAATTGCCAGACAAAAGGCATTTGTTCCTGACAAAAGATTTTCCGGATGGTATATATCCGTGGAGAAGAGATGAAACAGCTCCTAAAGAAACTAATAAATTATATGAGGGGTGGAAAAAATGAAATATGAAATTCCTGTTGGCCCGATTCATCCGGCTTTAAAAGAGCCAATAATGCTTAAATTTACTCTGGAAGGAGAGCGCATTGTAGATGTTGATGTTATTGCCAGTCAGAATCATCGTGGAGTAGAATGGCTGGGAATGAACAGGAATAACCCTGTCCAAAGCATATATCTCGCAGAAAGGATATGTGGTATATGCAATTTCTGTCATCCTGCATGTCTTGTAATGGCTGTTGAAGAGGCAGCTGGCATAGAAGTACCGGAAAGAGCACAATATATAAGAGTTATTCAGGGTGAACTGGAGAGAATACACAGCCATCTGCTATGGGCAGGTGTCGCCGCTCATGAGCTTGGCTTCGATTCACTGCTCCACTACGTGTGGATGGTAGAGAAAAGGTAATGGATGTTCTGGAACTGGTAAATGGGAATAGAGTTACAAAGGCAATAATGATGTATGGAGGAGTTAGGAGAGACATTAAGGAGGAGCATATTCCAAAGATAAAAGAAATGCTTGAATGTTACAAACAGGCATTTGGTAAGTTGGCAAAGCTTTTCCTAGAGGACAAAACAATAAAGATGAGAACAAGAGAGATAGGTATTCTGCCATATGAAGAAGCCATTAAACTTGCTACAGTTGGTCCAACAACAAGAGCAAGTGGAGTTAAAAAGGACGTTCGCCAAGATATGCCTTACTTCGCTTATCCAGATTTTGAAGTTAAAGCCATCACACCTGACATGCTTACAGGCGAAACAATAGGAGATACATATGATAGAATAATTGTAAGACTTCTGGAAGTAAAGCAATCAATAGAGATAATTGAACAGGCCTTAGATGAAATGCCTTCTGGCGATATTCTTGCAGAGCCAAAAATAATAAAGGTGATAAACCAGATAAAAAAGGCAGAAGGAGAGGCAGTTGCGAGACATGAGGCACCTAGAGGAGAAGTTATACATTATGTCAAGCTCAAGCCGGGTTTCGAATATTTATACGCATGGAAAGTGAGGGCGCCAACTTACATAAATATATTATCTTGGCGTCCGATGCTCCTCGATATGCAAATTGCGGATATACCGATAGTTGCGGCTTCTATTGATCCTTGCATGTCGTGTACAAATAGGGTTGTTATTGTCAGAAATAATAAGGAGGAGATTTTAACCGCTGATGATTTGCATCGTCTATCTGTTAAAAAGACAAGGAGGTTGTTAAGATGATTGGCGAGCTGTTATTTAAGACAGTGATTGCAAGCATTGGCATATCTATTTTTGCAGTAATTTTTGGCTTAATCTTCAAAGGTATAGATAGAAAATTGGTAGCAAGAATGCAGATGAGAGTTGGTCCCCCAATAAGGCAGCCATTTCTGGATGTAGTTAAGCTAATGAGTAAGGAAACAATAGTCCCAGAAAATGCGATAAAATGGATGTATAACTTAGCCCCGATTGTATGTTTAGCTTCCTCCATCATAATACTGCTTTACATTCCAATAGGGGGCTTCAAACCATTACTTGGTGGGCATGGCGATATTATCCTTGTAATCTATCTCTTTATTCTGCCTGCATTAGCCATGGTTGCGGGAGGCTTCGCCTCAGGCTCCCCATTTGCTACTGTCGGAGCACAGAGAGAAATGGTTACAATGATGTCATATGAATTTCCTTTGGCAGTTGTGATAATTGCAGTTGCATGGAAATTAAGTCAAATAGGAGGAGATGTTTTCAGTTTGCAATTTATTTCAAGCCATCCAATATGGGCGGAAATTGGATTACTTGGATTGATTGGAGTGCTCGTTTTGCTTCTGGCACTTGTAATTGTAACACCGGGTGAGGTCGCAAAAATACCGTTCGATGTTGCTGAAGCTGAGACAGAAATAGCTCATGGACTGCTTGTTGAATATTCTGGAAGAAATCTGGCATTATTCTATATTGCGGATGCAGTGAGAACATTCGCCATGGCATCTTTAGTGGTTGCGATATTCTTCCCATACAACTTATCTGGCCTGATAGACATAAGTGGATTAAACGGAAATATTGTGTATGCTATTGACTTTTTATTTTTCCTGCTCAAGGTGTTTCTAGTAATGCTGTTTTCAATAACTCTGGTTAGAGCTGGTATGGCAAGACTTCGCATTACACAAGTTGTCAGTGTATACTGGATTACTGTAACTCTCCTGGCTTTATTTGGATTGGTGTTGTTGATGTGGGATACTCAATTCAATATAAGGTGGTGGTAAAATGCTTCCAATGTTAGGGCAACTGTTAAAGCAAATGGTGAAAAAGCCATTTACGAATATATTTCCAGCTAAATACGCTCCAAAAAATGTAAAGAAATTTCTTGAGGGAGTACAGGCTGGAAAAATAAAAATTCATCCTCCTATCGAATTACCAGAATGGTTCAGAGGGAAAATACTGTATGACAGGGAGAAATGTATCGGCTGCAGGGCATGTATAAAGGTTTGCCCAGCAAAAGCTATTGAATTCAAAGAGGAAGAAAAGAAGATTAAAATATATCTCGGACGTTGTATTTTTTGCAGTCAGTGCAATGACGTCTGCCCGGTTAACGCACTTTCAATGAGCAATGAATTTTTACTGGCAAGCGACAATAAATTGGATCCGAATCTCATCGTAGAATAATCCTATTTTTTTCTCCCTATTCTTAAAGCATTTAATATTACAGCCAAGCTCAGCCCCATATCGCCAACGGCAACAGCTAGCCATAAAGTTACAATACCCGGAAATGTGAGAATAGCAAAAGAACCCTTAATCAGGAGAGAAGCAGAAATGTTCTGTTTCACAACTGACATTGTTTTTTTGCTCAGCCCTATAAGATAAACTATTTTTGATAAATCATCATGCATTAAAGCTATATCTGCCGTTTCAATGGCAACATCTGAACCAACGGCTCCCATAGCTATGCCAACATTTGCTTTTGCCAAGGCAGGAGCATCATTGATGCCATCGCCAACCATAATAACATGACCGTATTTTTCAAGCAATTTTTCAATAATTTTTACCTTATCTTCTGGCAAAAGTTCGGCATAATATTCGTCAATGGAAAGTCTTTTCGCAATAGCTTTAGCCACTCTTTCATTGTCTCCAGTAAGCATTATAGTCTTGATTCCCAATTTTTTCAGTTCTTTTATTGTTGAAAACGATGCATCTCTTATTTTATCCATTAATGCTATTATGCCAATCACCTGGCTATCATTGCCAACTATTACAACAGTTTTCCCCTCATTTTCAAGTTTTTTTACTGTTTCCACCGGGAAATCTATATGATTATCGTTGAAAAAACTTTTATTTCCAACATAAAATGCTTTTCCATCAATTTTTCCCTTTAATCCCTTTCCTACAATGGATTTAAACTCTGAAACTTCTACCAATGAAATTTTTCTTTTTTTTGCACTACTCACTATAGCCTCTGCAATAGGATGTTTTGATTTTGATTCCAAGGATGCTGCTATTCTCAAAAGTTCTTCTTTGGAATATGTATTAAAAACAATTGTATCTGTTNCCTCTAGCTTACCCTCTGTAAGTGTTCCTGTTTTGTCAAAAACCATTACCTTTGCGTTTTTAATTTCTTCAATAAAATCCCCTCCTTTAATTAAAACACCATTTTTTGCAGCAGAGGTAATTGCAGAAACTATGGATACAGG
>MTNE01000020.1 GCA_002011355.1 Thermoplasmatales archaeon JdFR-43
GCTGAGCCAATGGCAAAGCCCTTTCCCATCGCCGCTGTTGTATTGCCTACTGCATCCAAAGCTTCGGCTCTTTTCCTTGTTTCCTCTCCCAAGCCAGCCATTTCTGCTATGCCCGCCGCGTTATCTGCTACAGGCCCATAGCAATCCGTCGCCAAAGAGATGCCAAGAGTTGATAACATGCCCACCGCTGCCAAAGCAACGCCATAAAACCCAGCAAATTCATAGGCGACGACCATTGCTACACATGTTGAAATTATGGGTATGACTGTGCTCATCATGCCGATTGATAGCCCTTGTAAAATATCTGTTGCCGCTCCCGTNTGAGCTGCTTCAGCAATTTTTTGAGCNGGTCTACGTTGCTCGGATGTAAAATATTCTGTTGTAAGCCCTATTACAATGCCGTCGATCAGACCCATTAAAACAGCATAGTATGGTTTGAAATCGCTGAGCATATAATAAGTTGCTATGAAAGCAAGTATGGCAAATATGATGGCAGCGCCGAACAATCCATTGCGGAGAGCTGCATATAAGTTCTTGCCCCTTACAAAAAGCATTGCTATTATCGATGCCACTATTCCCAAGCCAGCTATAACGAGAGGATATACATCAGCATTTGAATAGACAGCTGCTATCAAAGCGAGAGTAATGGCAGAAATTATGGAATCAGCATATGATTCAAATAAATCTGCTCCCATGCCAGCCACATCTCCAACATTATCGCCCACATTATCAGCTATAACAGCTGGATTGCGGGGATCATCTTCTGGTATACCAGCTTCAACTTTGCCCACTAAATCAGCGCCGATATCAGCAGATTTTGTGTATATTCCTCCTCCTACTCTTGCAAATAATGCTATTCCACTTGCCCCAAAACCAAAGCCAAAAAGAATGCTGGCTGCATTTTCCTTGAATAAAAGATAAAAGGTAGTAACTCCTATTATGCCAAGCCCAACAACCACGAGCCCCATTACTGCCCCGGATGAAAATGCAATTATCAGCCCTTCTCTTAATTCTCTTTTAGAAGCTTCTGCAGCCCTCACGTTTGCCATCGTAGCTATTCTCATTCCAATATTGCCTGCTAGAGCAGAAAATATCGCTCCAGTTAAAAAAGACAAGGCAGTCTGCCAGGGCATATCTGTATAAAAGCTTGCGGCAATCAGTGCAATGGTTATAATGGTGACAAAAATTGCTATGATTTTATATTCCTCATTTAAAAAGGTGATTGCTCCCTTATGTATTGCCTCAGAAATTTCTCGCATTTTTTTACTTCCTGAGGGCTTTTTTAAAATATAAAATGCTAGGCATCCTGCCACAAACAGAGAGATAAAACCAATGACAATTGGAAATATCTTGAGCATGGTTGTGATATATTCTGAATACTTAAAGTTTTATAATTTACTTTTTCTTTTATACGTTGAATAAATGTAATGATGTTTTGAATAATTGCTCATTCAATGCATTCTTCATTCTAAATTTTAAATTACCCAAGCAAAAAAACTATATTGGTGAGGAGATTACAAATTATAATGCCATTCAGCAAATCAAAGCTCATGGAATTTCCAAGAGATGTGGTAGTGGGGCATGGGGTTATAGAAGACATTGGAGAGTTATGTGAGAGAGTCAATTTAGAAGGAAAATGCTTGGTTGTTCATGATGAGACAACAAAGCGAATAGCAGGNGAAAGAGTAGTATCTCTTCTTGGCAGGAAATATGAAGTGTATGATGTGGTTGTTGAAAAAGCAACAATGAAGGAAGTAAGAAGAGTGCAAAGAATGGCAAAAAAGATGGAGACTAATTTTTTAGTTGCTGTTGGGGGAGGGAGTGTTATAGATATTGCAAAGCTTGCATCTTACAAAAATAAGACTCCATTTGTAAGCGTTCCAACAGCTGCCTCCCACGATGGAATAGCATCTCCTCGTGCTTCAATAAAGGACAATGGAATATCCATTTCAAAGGAAGCCCGCTCCCCTCTCGCGATTCTTGCAGATACAGCAATAATTTCAAAAGCCCCATACAGAATGCTTGCTTCAGGCTGCGCAGACGTGATTTCAAATTTAACAGCCATTCTCGACTGGCAGCTAGCCCAAAGGCTTAAAGGAGAATATTACAGTTCTTTCGCCGTAGCTCTTGCGAAAACAGCGGCAGAAACAATAATAGAAAATGCAAAATATATAAAGCCAGGAATAGAGGAGGCGGTGTGGATTGCTGTAAAATCCATGATTGTATCTGGTGTGGCAATGAGCGTAGCAAATTCTTCCCGTCCAGCCAGTGGGGCAGAACACATGTTTTCTCACGCCTTGGATAGAATAGCCCCTGGAAAGGCAATGCATGGAGAGCAGTGTGGCGTTGGCGCTATCATGATGATGTATCTGCATGGCGGAGATTGGGAAAGCATAAAAGATGCGTTAAAGGAGATAGGTGCACCTACAACAGCAAAAGAGCTCGGAGTTACAAAAAGAGACATAATAAAAGCTTTGACTATAGCTCATAAGATAAGGCCTGAGAGATACACTATTTTGGGCACAGATGGAATAACAAAGGAGGCAGCTGAAAAACTGGGTGGCATAATGGTTTTAATTACTCTTGTTGGAAAAAAGCTCGCCCAGGAAGGAAATGAATTTATTTATCTTGGCATAACTCAGAAATGCAAAAACTGCCGCCTTAAAACAGTGTGCTCCAACCTTCAGGAAGGAAGGGCATACAAAGTTGTTAAGGTGAGGGATAAATCTCATAGCTGCTCACTGCACGAAGATGGCGTAGTGGTTGTGGAAGTGGAAAAACTGCCAGCAGAAGTGAATATAAAGGAAAAAGAGGCAGAAGCAACAGCAGTGGCATACCGTCCAATAAAATGCAATAAAGTACTCTGCAAAGAGCATGAGGCATGCGTTCCAAATATAAAGGAAAAAGAATATAAAATTGTAGAAGTAATAGGAAATGTTGAATGCCCGAAAGGATACAAACTTAAAAAAGTGCTGATCGATGACATTAAATAATTTTGCAAGTTAATGAGTAAACAAATGGATAGCATAATGTTGCAATATTTTTACCTCCATAGGCTTTTCGTTCACTTGGCAGAATGTTTATATAATCTTCGCATTGTATATTAATAAGGAGGCGTAAAAATGAAGAGGATAGTAATAATAGTTGTTACGCTATTATTAAGCACAGCTTTTATGCCGGTGATTAATGTTGTAAATTTTCCAAATTCTTCAAATTATGTAAAGAAGGAAGAAAATCTGCAAATTTATAAACTTCCGTCCCCCATAAAAATTGATATGCCTCTCGAAGTAGCAATTGCCAGAAGAAAATCGGTGAGAGAATTTACTGAAGAGTCTATTAGCGAAGAGGAATTATCCACAATTCTCTGGTATGCCTATGGATACATCAATGGAAAAAGACCAGTTCATGCTATTGGTAAAAATGCGGCGCAGATTTATGTATTAAAAGAGGATGCTGTGTATAAATATGATGCCTTAAATCATTCTTTAATCTTATACAAAACAGGAGATTACAGAAAAAAGGTTGCACAGTATGAAGCCCCTATTCAATTGGGGCTTGTGTGGAATAAAAGCAGGAACAGCAATGAATATTATGCCTCTGCAGAGATAGGTCAGATTGGACAGAATATTTATTTTGTTGCCAATGCTTTAAACCTTGGAACAGTAACCACAGTGGGCTTTACTCTATCCATAATTGGTCTGCCATCAAATGAAGAACCGAAAATAATTATGCCCCTTGGCCATCCAAGATACCCCTATAATTTTACTTACAAACCCATGCTTTTATTATCAAATCTTGCATGCATTCAAAATTCTTCCATGCCTTTGTTAACTGCTATAGAGGGAAGAAGTGAAACAACAACATTTGGAGGAGAAATTACAAAACAGCAGCTCTCACAAATTNTATGGGCAGCATATGGGTTTTCATATTATATTGACAATAGTCTATCTGAAAAGAATAAAATAGCAAGGCACAGAGTTGTGCCAAGTGCTCATGCCTATTATCCATTAAAAATATACGCAATTACTGAAGATGGCATTTACAAATATTTTGCAGGATTGTATAGATATTACATGTGGAACCTGCCCGTTCTTCATACTGTAGTGAAAATCAGAAACGGAGATTTTCGCAAAGAAATAGCTGAAGCATCTTCATTGCCTTCTATTGAGAATGCTCCTCTTATAATAATTTCTGTACTCAGCTTGAGAATGACAAAAGGAATGATTGGCTTGTGGGACGATTTTTCGTCTGAGGAATATCGCTGGATGTGGTATTATGAGGCGGGGGCATCTGCCTACAATGTTTTGCTTGAATCTACTGCATGGAATTTATCTGCAAATATTGTTCTTCCTACAGATGTAGATGCCATACGTTCACTCCTCAGATTAAATGAAGAATATATTCC
>MTNE01000055.1 GCA_002011355.1 Thermoplasmatales archaeon JdFR-43
TTTCTTCTTTTTAAGTAAATGAGGGTATCTCTTATTGCTTCTTCTGGATTTCTTGGATTATAGCCAAGCTGACTTTTTGCCTTAGAAATATCAAGCTTTTCTTCAACGCCATAGTATAAATCAACCTGTGTGCGAAGTATGGGAGGCTCTATGCCAAAAATTTTTCCAAATTCTATGAAAAAAACTATAGTTTTAAGTATACTTTTTGGCAGTTTAACGGGCTTTTTAACATCTGGATACAATTTTCTTGCCAGCTCTATAATTTCAGTTGTACTTGTTGATCTTTCATTTCCCAGANTATATCTATTTCCATTTTTTCCTTTTTCAGCAGCGAGTATCATACCTTCTGCCACATCTCTCACATCAACAAAATTGAAGTAAAAATTCACATCTACAGGCATTTTATTCATCAATATACGATTAAGTAATTCCAGTGTAGGCGTTAAATGACCGAAGCAATTTGGCCCAACTATTGCAGATGGCAGCACACTAACCATCCACAAATCTTTTTCTTCAGCTATTTTCCACGCCAGTTTTTCTGATTCGGTTTTGGAAAGATAGTATGGAAATGTAATTGTGTTATTCCATCCTTCTTCATTCATTGGTTGTGGGAGCTGGGTTCTATCAAGTGCAACAACAGAACTAACATAAATAACTTTTTCAACACCTGCTTCTGTGGCGGCTTCCATTACATTTTTAGTTCCCTCAAGATTGGGCGCTATTATTTCTTTTTGTGGATTTTTTGCCCAGTGCTTGAATACAGCAGCAACCTGATAAAGGATATCTACTCCTTCCATTGCTTTCAATAGGGATTTTTTATCAAGCAAATCAGCATAAACAACTTCGCAATCAAGCCCTTTAAATGGCTCTTTATATTCCAGATTTCTAACCGTTGCCCTAACCTTTTTTCCTTTATCAAGCAAAATACGAATTAAATTATTGCCCAAATGCCCATTTCCACCTGTAACCAAACACTTTTCTGCCATATCCATCGCTTAGAAGGCAATACCCAGTAATATATGAATGTACCGATGCTTTGTAAACTTTCATGAACTCAAAAAAAGAAAGAAGAAATTATGCACTTCGCTCATTTCTTAAGAGAATGGATTAAAAACAGCCAATAGAATATCCTCATTGCTGAATAAAAAAGAGGGAGCAAGAATTTGTACTTATGAACAAATCAGCAAATCCCTCTTGGAATCGCTTTCACAAAACATTTAAGTATAAATTTTCAATATCTGCCCATGAGGCATTGTAAATTATTTACTCCAGGACCAGTTGAGGTTAGAGAAGAAATTTTGCAGGTTCTTGCGACGCCGCAAATTCATCATCGCTCCAAAGAATTTGCCGAGTTGTATGCCGAAATACAGGAAAAATTAAAGAAAATTTTATACACTGAAAACCCAGTTTTTCTTTTCCCTTCTTCTGCCACAGGAGCAATGGAGGCCGCTGTTACAAATGGCGTAAAAAGGAAGTGTTTGAATCTTGTAAATGGAGCATTCTCAAAAAGATGGCATGAAATAACTAAAATGAATGGTGTTCCGTGTGATGCTCTGGAAGTAGAGTGGGACAAGGCAATAAAGCCAGAGATGGTTGATGAAAAGCTTGCTACTGGTGAGTATGATGCTGTCACCCTCGTCTTTAACGAAACTTCAACTGGCTTGATGAATCCATTGAAAGAAATAGCTGAAGTAGTTAGGAAATATGATGATGTCTTTCTTTTTGTTGATGCCGTTTCCGCCATGGCGGGAGTTAAAATAGAGGTGGATAAGCTCGGCATAGACATGTGTTTGGCAGGCGTTCAGAAATGCTTTGCATTGCCTTCTGGNATTACAGTTGCTTCCATCAGCGAGAGGTTGCTGGAAAGAGCGAANGANGTGCCACCAAGAAGTTATTACTTCAACTTGCCCTTAATGCATAAATACCATTTGAAAAATCAGACTCGTGTTACTCCTCCTATTCCTCACTTATTTGCATTAAATGCACAGCTAGATTATATCCTCAACGAGGAGGGCTTAGAAAATAGATTTGCAAGGCATGAAAAAATGGCAAAAATAGTTCAGGAATGGGCAAGAAAGTATTTTGATATTTATCCGGAAAAAGGCTATGAATCAAAAACACTCACATGCGTGAAAAATACAAGAGGTATATCTGTAAAAGAACTGAATGAAAAATTGATGAAAGAATACTACATGCGCATCTCTAATGGCTATGGAAAATTGAAAGAGCAAACATTCAGAATAGCACATATGGGAGACATGCAAGTGCAGGATATAAAGGGGCTTTTGGCAGTAATAAATGACATACTTGGACTTGAATAAGGAAGGGCTGCGAAAAGAAATAAAAAGCAAAAGAGACCAGCTATCAACATATGAAATATTGAAAAGAAGTAATGAAATAGTGGCAAAATTGAAGGAGTTGGATGATTTTATAAATTCAANGGTAATAGCATGCTATATATCTTTTGGAAGCGAGGTATATACTCATGGGCTGATCAGAGAATATGTAGATAAGAAAGAGATGCTGGTTCCTGTGGTTGATAAAAAGAATAAAGCATTGCTTCTCTCTCATTTGAAAGATTGGAAAGAGCTAGATAGTGGGGCNTATGGTATTTTGGAGCCCAAAAATGATTTTTTGAGGATAAGGAGTTATAAAGAAGTGGAATTGGTTATAGTGCCAGGAATAGTTTTTGATGAAAAAGGGAANAGAATAGGATATGGTGGCGGCTATTATGACAAACTCCTTAAAAAAGTCGATGCAAGAAAAATAGCTCTGGCATATGATTTTCAGGTGATGAAAAGGATACCGAATGAAGAGCATGATGTAAAAATGGATATGATAATAACAGAGAAAAGAATCATAAAATGCGAAATTTAAGTCCCAATTTTTCAAGAAAGGCATGATGCTGCTTCAAACCTTATTTCATATTTTGATGGCATTGCCTTACAAAATCGCAATTTTATTATATGCTAATAAGATTTTTTATTGTAAATGAAAACTTTAGTTCTATGTATAGATAGAGATAATGACTTTGGCGAAAAAGCAGGTTATGAGTCACCAATTATAGGAAGGGAGGAGAATCTAAGGGCTGCTCAGGCTCTAGCATTGGCAGATCCAGAGGATTCTGATGCAAATTGTTTATTTGCAGCAATTGCAACATATGATAAACTGGATGATGCGGAAATTGTTACTATATGTGGCGATATCCATGTTGGCATGGAGTCTGATATGAAAATTGCTTCTCAGCTTGACGAAGTTCTGGAAAAATTAAAACCAGATCGCCTCATATTAATAACAGATGGTGCAGAGGACGAATACATTATACCAATAATAGAATCCAGAATNAAAATCGATACAATAAAGAGGGTCGTAGTGAAGCAAAGCCAAACACTGGAGGGAACTTATTATTTAATAAAACGCCTCATGGATGATGAAAAGCTGCAGCGCCGCTTCATGCTCCCAATTTCAATAATTTTGTTAATATGGGGCATCTCCGCCATACTGGGCTCGTTATCAATAGGAATTTCCACAATTCTGATTGTTCTGGGTATTTATCTGCTTATCAGGGTAATGCATCTGGAAAATGTAATTGCTAAAATTGGGAAGGAAATATTAACAGGGCTCAAAATGGGTAGAATGACTATATTTTCTGCAATCCTCGCAATTTTCATAATAGTCATATCTTTTGTTTCCGCAGCAAAAGTGCTGGCGGGAAAGGAAATAGAACCGGCAGAATATGCTATACGGTTCATAAGTGATGTACTTTGGTGGCTTGTGGCTGCCATTTTGCTTGTTGCTGCTGGGCATTTCATTGATGCGTATTTTAAGGAAAAAAAAGTTCTCTGGAATTACTCCATTTTGCCTTTCAGCCTCATAGCATTTGGTCTCATTCTGTCTGCTTCGCTGAATATTCTTGTGGAAATAATTCATGAACGCTCTCTCCATTCAATATTTACAGAACTTGTTCTTTCTGTGCCATTTATTGCCAAAATTATAGGAGGGCTACTAATTGCTTTTATAGGTAGTGTGCTATACCACATTATTGAAGACATGTACAAGGAGGAAAAAGAATGATGTGGCTTATTATTGCAATTTTTGCAGCATGGNGTATTGTACTGTATATTGCAAAAAAGAAGGGCGAAAAATACGGCTTTGATTTAATGGGCCCGCTATTAATGTGGAAAACAGAAANGGGTAAAAATTTCATAGATAAGATTTCAAGAAAAAAGATATGGAAATACTATGGCAACGCAGCCATTATAATATGTATTATTGCAATGTTTTTTACCACATTGCTGATAATATGGAATGTTATCATTGCATTCAGCATTCCTCCAGAAGCTGCACCATCT
>MTNE01000196.1 GCA_002011355.1 Thermoplasmatales archaeon JdFR-43
AATGCAACGATATTTTCATTTTTGTCTTTCAATTTATTGTTTTCTATCGACAAAATTGTCCATAATTAGCAATATAATGCTCATTTTCATTAGTAAACATGGAGGAAGAGAAAATCGATGAATATGTAAGGATAATAAGTGGAAAATATAAGGATTGCATCGGAAAAATTGTTTATGAATATCAACATTTCAAAGGATTTTATTTGGTCAAAATAATGCGTGCTCCTAAAAAAACAATTTATGATTGGAATCCTTCTCAGGAAATAGTTGTAACAAAGAATAATTTGAGGAGGCTTTCCCCTGAAGANCTTGTTTTCATTGAAGAAAACAAGAACTAGCATCAATATATGGAGAGAAGATATTCTATCTTGTCCTCAAAAACCCTTGCCTGCTCCTGAATAATCTCTTCCGCTTCGTTCCAATCCATATCTTTTGTTTCAATGGCATAGCTTAGAAATCTGCCTAGCCATAAAGTTTTTAATGCATCAAGGGCAACATTTCTCTCTGTCTCTTTCTCGGCTTTCTTATAAAAGGCAGCAAAATTGTAAACAACTTCTACCCACATTTCTGCATCAAAATTTTCTATCTTTTTAACTACGTAAGCAACCCTTTTCATCAAACGGGGCGGGAGAANACTTTTTATTATTTCTTCCGATGCTTTGTATTCCTTTTCAAAATAATCTCTAATTTTATCAATATCAACCCTTGCTGGAATTGGCCTCTGTCTCAAAAAACCTTTTGCTTTTCTTCCAGATAGCTTCTTTCTATTATTCTTCCAGTAATTCTCGTAATACTCTGCCAGTTCAAACATTGTCCCTGTCACCTGACGAAACATTGGCACAATAAGTGTTTCTGGCTCCAAATAGCGGGTTGTAGATTCATGAATTTTTAAGGAAAATAACCCTTCTTTCACCTCCATTTCATTTGCTGAGGCAGAGGTAACAATGAAAATATCGATGCCAAAATCTTTCGGGAATAAAGGGTGACGGAGTAACATTTCATATAAACTTTTGGATATGCCATATTCTCCAGCTATNGGCTGTCTGATATCCAAGCCNTATAAAGCGCGNGTAAAAGGATATGCCAAGCTATTTGTTATTACTCCATCATATTTATCCCTTATATAGTAAGGAACTACTAAATCAGCCCTTCCATACAGCACTGGAGAAGAAAACTCGTAAATCCATTCTGGTCTTATGCTCAGCAAGTCTCCATCTACCAGGACAACGACTTTTGCGTTCAGTTCGCTTGCTATTTTAAAGACTGTTTTTACTCCTGCTCCCTTGCCGCCTTCCACAATATCATTTGTAACAATCTTTTCAATGCCGTTATATGGTTGAAAAATATTTGCCAGCTCTGCTGTTCTATCAGATGAATAACCATCGCTNACNACNATCATTTTTTTATATTCTGAAAAATATTTATGTAAGCCCTCGCTAACAACATTGAGAACGTGAAGTATTGTGGTTTCAACATTTTTGCATAGAACACCGACAACAATATCAACTGTTCCTATCTTTTCAATTTTTTCTGAAAGATGAGAAGAGACGTCATTTTTCATTTTCTTCCACCACTATGTCAAACAACTCTTCCCGTATCTTTCTTTTCGCAGATATNGTACGAAGCCAGTCAGGAATTCTTGCTCCTATCGGTCTCCTTAAATATTCTTTTCCAGCCTCAAGCATATGTTTACTAAACCTCTCAACTATTGTTTCCTCCAAATGACGATCATATTTCAAATGATTAAAGACTGCATCTGCATGATATTGCCTTATGCAATCTCTTGCCACTCTCTGATAAACAACTCTGAGAGATGTAAGAAAAGAATCCGAAATCTGGACTCTATCTTCCTCTGTTAAAACCCTGAGCAAAGTCTTGAATATATCTCTCACCATCCTTATCAAACCACCTCCCCTGTTGCCAAGTTCCTGATGCTTGTGCTCATAAAAGCCCAAATCCACCTGACATATTCTTTTCCTTGCCACATTTCTGTATATTTCCGCCAGTATGCCTATTTCTATCCCCCAGTCGCCTGGCACATCAACATCTATGGCAACATCTCTTGTCATTGCAAATTCCCCTGCTAGAGGATAGCGAAATGCTCTTAAAAAATTAAGAAAATCTGGCTCATATCCTATTTCATCCACTAAGGCTTTGAGTAACGGATGTAAAAATAAACGAAAAACTCTTCCATAAATAATGTTTTTCTGTAAATTAACCCTCGCATAATAACCCTTGCTGAATTTAAAATCTAGTTCNGGCTCGAGAATAGGAAAAAGAAGCTTCGCTGGAATAAGCTCATTATATGTTTGTACATCAGCATCATGAAGGGCTATGGCATATGAACGAAGGCTCGCTATACCCAAAGCTATCCATACATCTCTTCCTTTTCCTTCGTATTTCAGCACATTTATCCCTTCTTCCTTTAGCTCATAAAGTAATTTTGTGATTCTCTNTCCATTACACCATATTACATAATGTTTTGGTTCAAGTCTGGAAAAAAATCGCTTTACTTTTTCAAACTCTTCTTTACTTTCTGCAGACAAGGGTATAAGTATCTCTTCAACATAATCACATTTGTTAAGGCCTCTAACAATGTTATTTATTGCTCTATTTTTTATTTCCCTATAAAGCATTGGCATTATGATNGTAATTGGACGTTCTACTGCAACTTCCCTTATACTCTTTATCAATTCTTCATCATCAACACATATATCATGAAGTGTCGTAACCTCTTCCTGCTTTATATCCATGACTCACACTCTTGCAGCATATTTTAATATTTCGCTTAAATCGCTTATGCTAACATCTGCAGCTTTTCTAACCCTATAATCCGCATTGAATGCAATTCCCAATCCGGCTTCTTTCAGCATGCATATATCTACGCTACCATCCCCAACTGCTATCGCCTCCTTTATTTCTATCCCAAGTCGCTCGCATAATTTCTGAAGAACTTCTTTTTTGCAAATGGAGTGGATTTTACATCCTTCAAATTTTTTTGTTAGCATACTATTATTCAATATTATCTCCCCTGTTATATGCCCGTCTTTCACCACGAGCTCATTTGAAAATGCATAATCTATGCCCAGTCTTTCTTTTAAATCCAGAGCTGCTATCTGATAACTATCTGTCACTATCGCCGTTTTTATCTGCATTTCCTTCAATTTTTTCACCACATACTCTGCATTTTTGTTGGAAGGTATTTTCCTGAATATTTCCAAAAATTCTTTCTCTGTCATGCATCTCAGCAACTTTGCTATCTCTATTGTCTTTCTATATGGCTCTTCTTTGCTATCCATTATCTCAATCAATTTATTTCTGAATCCTTTCTCTTCCGCTATTCTAAATACTGTTCTTCCGTTCAGCAAGGTGCCGTCCATATCAAATACCACAAGTTTATACACCATATTTTTTCTCGACAGCAGCTTTTATGAATCCATAAAACAATGGAGCCGGCTTTAACGGGCGGGATTTAAATTCTGGATGGAACTGCGAAGCAATATAATAAGGATGATCTGGAAGTTCCAGAATTTCCATTCTTATTTTGTCCTCTGCTATTCCAGAAAATACCAGGCCATGTTTCTCCAGCATGTCTATATATTCAGGATTTACCTCATAGCGGTGGCGATGCCTTTCATATATCTTTTTCTTCCTGTAAAGACTGTATGCCAGCGTGCCCTCTTTAATTGTTATGGGCTGGGCCCCCAGTCGCATTGTTCCTCCAAGCTGCTCAACGCCATATTGCTCTGGCAGAATCATTACAATCGGATGCTTTGTATCCGGCTTTATCTCTGTAGAATGGCAATCTAAACCCAAAACATTCCTTCCATATTCAACCACAGCCAGCTGAAAGCCAAAGCATATGCCCAAAAATGGGATTTTATTTTTTCTTGCATGCTCTATGGCCATTATTTTGCCTTCTGCGCCTCTTTCGCCGAATCCTCCCGGCACGAGGATTGCATCTACACCTTCGATTCTCTTTCCTTCTTCGATTTCCTCCGCTTCAATCCATACAACATTTACCTTCGTATCCAATTCGGCTCCAGCATGGCGAAAGGCTTCGAGTATGCTTATATAAGAATCACCTAAAGCAGTATATTTTCCAACCATTGCGACATTCACAACCTTTTTTGCCCCCTTTATTCTATTCACAAAATTTTCCCATTCTTTCAAATCTGCCTCCTTATANTCCAGCGAAAGACTCTGGAGTATATATTTTGAAATACCCTGTCTCTCCAGAATTANTGGCACTTCATATATACATTCAACATCTGGTGAAGAGAAGACAGCATTGACTGGCACATTACAAAACAAAGATATCTTTTCTTTTGTTTCTTTCTTTAACG
>MTNE01000127.1 GCA_002011355.1 Thermoplasmatales archaeon JdFR-43
CTCCTACAGCTGGCTTATGGAAAGGACAAACTGATGAGGATGAACTGGGAATAACATATGACAAACTTGATAGAATTCTTTATGGAATAGAAAGACAGATGGACATTGAAGATATAGCCAAAATTGCAGAAGTAGATGAAAATGAAGTACTAAGAATATATGAAATGGTTAGCAGAATGGAACATAAGCGTAGATTGCCACCGATACCAAAAATTGGATTCAGAACAGTTGGCATTGACTGGAGATTTCCACTGAAGCTATAAAAATTAAAAATTACAGCATCTTTTCCAGTTCTTCGTATTTTTTATGGAGTATTTTCAATGCTTCTTTTAAAGCATCTTTAGCAGTTAATGAACCATCTGTTTCATATTGCATTATGATGCGATTTTCATCTCCCCAGACTTCTATTGCATCTTTTTTGCATGCTTCCATACAACTCTTGCATAAGATACAATTTTCAATTTTCTTTATAGTGAGTTTTTTCCTCTTTATTTCTAAAATTCCACGGGGACATGCTTCAACGCATGCACCGCATAAATTGCATTTTTCAGCATCTATTTCAATTACAGGATGATATTTATATCCTATTCCGCAAACAACCTGCCATTTTGCATGTTCTTTGCCCACGCCTAACTCTGCCTCTGCCTCCAATATCAAACGCTGATTTTTCAGTAGCTTGACAATAGGTATATTTTTATCAACAACAGCCCACATTGGATCTTCAGGCCTTAAATCTCCAGAATAGACAATACATTCTCCTTCCTTACTTAAGGTATAATGCACTGTGCAGCTCGGGCAACCTTTTCCTCCACAACTGCATTCCTTTCTGAAATTTAATAAATCCAGATGAGTGGGTAATGGAATTAAACCAAGGCGGTGGGCAATGATTTCATCGAATAAGGCAGATGTATTATCATATATGGTTACAGTTTCAATTGCAAGCTTGGGTATATCGGCTATTAAAGTTCTCCTAATTGCATTTACAAAATAGGGCTTTGTATCCTCAAATAGAATTCTTGCATAATCATCTTTCAATTCCAGAAATTTAATCTTCATACCCTTCTTCCCCTTCTACCGCCTTTTTCCCTGCATCCATCATGTGGCAAAGGAGTTACATCCTCTATCCTGCCAATCTTCAATCCTGCTCTTGCTAAAGCTCTTATCGCTGCTTGTGCTCCTGGACCTGGGCTCTTGCTTCTTCCTCTTCCTATGCCTCTTACTTTTATATGAATGCCTTCTATTCCCTTCTCTTTTATTTCTTCCGCAACTCTCTGGGCAGCAATCATTGCAGCGTATGGAGATGGTTCATCTTTATCAGCCTTAACAACCATTCCTCCAGAGCATTTGGCTAGAGTTTCAGCTCCAGTAATGTCTGTTACTGTAATGATTGTGTTATTGTGCGATGCAAATATATGCGCTATTGCCCACTTTCCCATTTTATGTCTCCTCCTTCTTTACAAGTATCTTTTCTTCTGCTTTTGGTCTCATAGGATGCATTTCATCATTTAAAGGCGAGGAATATGAATATGTGATTTTATCTTCCTCTTCTTTTCTAACTAAATAAGAAGGAACTCTCACCTTCCTTCCATCACAGCGATGTGGCCATGAACAATAAACTGGCGAGCCTGCTTTGGTGTCTTTGCCAAACCATGCAGATAGACTAAAGTTTGCAAACGACGAGCCAGTATATCTTCGACGGTTAAAGCCAGAACATCATCAAGACTTGCATTTTCTGGCAATATGCCCAACCTTGCCAGCCTTTTCAGCAACCTTTCTTTTTCCTTCTCCGCCTGCTCCTCTCCTGCCATTGCCAGAAGACGGCGAGCCTGCTCCCTTATTCTTCTGAGGAATGTTTCTGCTCTCCATATCTCTCTTTTATTTCTGAGTCCATATTTATGTAAAATTTCTTTCTCTCTCCTTATTCGCTCCGCCTCCCATGGATGAGAAGGAGTTTCATATTTTTTTCTTGGAAATTTTGGATCGCCCATGTTATTACCTCCTTGCCTTCCTTATGACTCCAACTGTGAGTCCTCTTCTCTTATTGCTTCTCGTCCTCTGGCCTCGGACAGGTAAGCCACGTTCATGCCTTATACCACGATAACTTCTTATCTTCTTGAGTAAATTAATATCCTCTCTCAATGTCAAATCAATTTCTGTACCTATCAAATGCAAATCTTTGCCAGTATACAAATCCTTTCTTCTATTCCTTAGCCANGAAGGAAGCCAATCGTTTATTGTTTCTATAGCCTTGCTCAATTTTTCTATTTCCTCATCTGACAAATTACCTATTCTCTCTTTTCCATCTACGCCAGAATAATTTATGATTGCATTGGCTACCATAAAATTAATACCTTTTATCTGCGTTAAAGCATATCGAGTAGGCTTATTGCCGTCGATATCAGTAGCTGCTATTCTGACTATATATTTGAATTCTTTATTTTCTTCTGCCATAGGTGGCATAAAATAGCAATTATATATTTAATATTTACTCATTGAAACTTCCTTGCAGCACCATACTTAATTTCATTTTGCTGCAAATGTTTTCCTGATTCTTATGATAAATATGATGTCGTATTCATTTTGCAAAAATGAGTAATTATATTATACATTGGGCTATCTAAAACTTGGAAAAGAAAAAATATGCACTCTTTCGTGCTTTTCAAACAAAAAATATTTCTTCATTATCATTTTATTTTATGGATTTGCTGGCTCTTGCCAAAAATATGAGGGCTATTCTTTATTTAAAAGAGGAGGATGAAAATTTCATAAGATTTGTTTTGAAATATAATAGGCGGCGAAGCATAGGTGTACCAGATTTTATAGATATGCCAGAAGGTAAAAGTTTTGTTTCTGTTTTGCCACCACAAAAAGCAGAAAAATTTTACTCTGAGCTAAAAAATGAGGAAAGGGCAATATTTCTTTCAATCCTTTACATAGCGCCAATTTTAACCATTCCTTCATGCCTGAAGGATTTTGAAAAATATGAGATAATGCCTATAATGGCAAAGGAAAAGCTTTATATACGCGAAGGTTTACGCCATCTAAGAATTGCTGAATATTCAATGCTTGATTACAGGCTGAGCAATGAAAATGGAAAAATGAAGGAATACATTTCCAAAGATTTGAGGAGATTTTGGAGGATTAAGAATGGAAATGTGAAGGTTGGTAGCTACTGCAGCATTGCTATTCCAGATGAAATAAAAGACGTTGCCAGAGGATATTCAATTGTTATAGGAATAGAAATTGGCTAGGAATGCAAAAAACAACAAATATGCACGATTTGGTTGAATCAACAACATCGTTTTTTTCATTAATGAAACGAATGTTCTATTGGCTTTTTTTATTTCTTCTTTTTCATTCGTTTCTGAGAAAAAAATTATATATTCATCTATCCCCCTCACCTTTTTTATATTCATTTTATTTAATTTTGTGGATTTGTTCAAACTTGCAAAATATCCCTTCATGGCTGAAGCAAAGGAATGGGTTAAAGAGCAAAAGGTAAATATTGAAGAAATTTTATTTGATGAACTGTATGAAAGAGCTAGACAGAGAGGAGTAGAAAGAGTTAAGCAAGCTTTGGAAAAAGGAATCATATATGATGCTCCTTTGCTAAATGATGTTGACTGTGCAATGGAGATATTTTCATATCCTATTGCAAGAATGCTTGTTGTTGCAGCAGAAAGCGATTATTTATTACGGAGATATGCTCTAGCAGAAGCAAAAAGAGCATATGAAAACATGAAAAATGAGGAGGAAGATTTCATAAGTTATATGGCAAAAGAAATGGGCATAGAGGTAAATGGAGATAAAATTCATTTTGCAGATTATTTAAAGTATGCTCCAACATGGGATATGAAATGGAAACTTGTTAATAGAGAGTTGAAAAATGGCTATGTGATGCTTAGCAAAAATGAAGTAGCAAGATTGATTCAGGAAGCGATAAGAAAGAAGATTTACAACGAGCTTTCGTACATTTTTGCTCCCCCAGAAGTCAAAAAGGTGTTTGGAAACGAAATCATTGCCATAAAAAGCAGAATCGCCTTTAAAGATAAAAGAGTAAAAATGAAAGAAGTGAATGCAGATTATTTTCCACCTTGCATTAAAAGTCTTGTTTCTGCTGCCAAATCAGGCATAAATGTGCCTCATGTTGGAAGATTTACAATGGTTACTTTTTTGAATGCAATAGGAATGAGTACAGATGAAATTCTAAAAATATTTTCCTCTTCACCAGACTTCAATGAAGAGAAGACAAGATATCAAATAGAGCATATTACTGGCAGAATATCAAGCACTGTCTATGCTCCCCCAAAATGCGATACAATAAGAACATGGGG
>MTNE01000014.1 GCA_002011355.1 Thermoplasmatales archaeon JdFR-43
TTTTCAGCAACAATATCCTCTATTTCTTCCATTTCCTCTGTCATGCGCCAACCAAGCAAAAGCAGACCATCTGCCACCAGTTTTCCAGTCCATGTCAGCATATAAAAGTTTCCTTCTTTTTTTATAAAATGTATTTCCTGCAGGGCCGCCAGCGCCCTATTGAAAGTTGCAGTAGGCAATTCTGTTATTTCCTGCAAGTCCTTCCATCTTATTTTTTCATTTTCTCTTATAGCCATTAATATTTTTATTGCGTTTTCCCTAAGCAGTCTAAAAATTTTGTATACAACATCCTGCTTTTTGTCTGCTTCCATTATTTAAGCAACAAATTTCATTTAATAAATTTATTTGTTCGAAAGAAAAACGGAAACTAACGAAGTATCAAATTTTTCATGTCTTTCAGAAAAATTTATAAATTTACAATCAATTTATTAGCGTTCATAATTTGAACGTTCAAAAAGTGATAGTATGAAAATATTGTTGGTTCAGGCTGATAGGGATGCCGGAAAATATGGCAAAATACTGCCAAAATTCTTCATTCCCTCGCTAGCTCTTCCCCAGCTTGCAGCGTGCACTCCAAAGAAATATGAAGTAAAGATAGTGAATGAATGGTATGAAAAGGTTGATTTCGATGAGGATTGTGATTTGGTTGCTATTTCAGCATTCACAAAAGATGCCTATAGAGCTTATGATATCGCGGATGAATTTAGGCAGAGAGGAATAAAGGTTGTTTTAGGAGGCTACCATCCAACTGCTTTGCCCATAGAAGCAAAACAGCATGCAGATGCAGTCGTCATAGGAGAAGCTGAGACAAGCTGGCCTAGGCTTTTGGATGATTTGGAGAAAGGGAAGCTAAAACCGTTTTATAGAAGCAGGAAAGTGAGGCCAGAAAAAATTCCTTCCGCAATAAAAAGATGCAATGGTTTCATAGGAGCAATTCAAGCAAGTAGAGGCTGCCCATATAGATGCGAGTTTTGCCAGCTTACTGGGTTTGGAGATAATATCCATAGGAAGAGACCAGTAAAGGAGGTAGTGGATGAAATAGAGGCAATGCCAAATAAAGTCTTCTGGTTTCACGATGCTTCTCTTACCATAGATCCGAGATATAGTAAGAAGTTGTTCAAGGAAATGATTAAAAGGAAGTTGAGGAAAGGATGGGTCGCATTTGGGAACATGGCCATTCTTTCTAGAGATAAAGAATTTTTGAGGTTAGCCAGCCGCGCAGGATGTATAGCATGGATGGTTGGAGTGGAAAGTGTGTCGCAGAGGGTAATAGAAAAAGAAATTGGAAAGGGGGGAAATAAAATAGATAGAGTGCCGAAGATGCTTGAAATAATAGAAGATGAAGGAATGGAAGTATGGGCATCTTTCATCTTTGGTTTTGATAACGATACGCCAGCAACATTTGATGCCACTTTTCAGAAATTGGAAGAGTGGGGACTAAAGGTGGCTGAATTCAATATTCTGACACCATTTCCCAAGACACCCATCTTTGAAAAACTTAGAAGGCAAAATAGGATAATTTCATTTGATTGGCGAAAATACGATTTGAATCACGCTGTTTTCTTCCAAAACACATGACTCCAGAAGAACTGGAAAGAGAAGTTAGAAAATTATCGAGAAAATTCTTTTCTATAGATAGAGTTATCAAGAGGGCATTATCTGCAAAGAGTTTCAGAAGCAAAATATTCTCTCTTCTAGCTAACTTTGCCATCAGAAAATTTACAGATTTTGATTTTGAGGGAGGCAGGATGGGGTATGAAAATATTACTCATAATGCCCTCCATAAAGCCGAGGGCGAGTTTGTATGAAAGACTGGTAATGAAACTTACAATGTGGTCTTCGCTGACATTGCAACAGATAGCAGCGCTAACAGATGATAAGCATGAGGTTGCTATTGTAGATGAAAATCATGAAAAAATAAAGTATGATGGAAATTACGATTTGGTTGCTATTTCTGCATTTACATGTATTGCTCCCCGTGCATATGAAATCGCGGATAGATTTAGGGAAAAAGGTGTAAAGGTTGTTTTAGGAGGCTACCATCCAACTGCTTTGCCCATAGAAGCAAAACAGCATGCAGATGCAGTCATCATAGGAGAAGCCGAGGGGGTGTGGCAGCAAGTTTTAAAAGATGCTGAAAATAATAAGCTGAAAGCATTTTACAAAAGTGAGCCTGTAGATGGGATGCTCATAATTTCTCCTGTAAAGAATAACAATTTTTCCCTTGTTGAAGGTGTAGAAGCAACAAGAGGTTGTATATATAAGTGTAATTTTTGTGCTATTTCAAATTCTCCAATTGGCTGCAAATTCAGAAAGAAACCAATTGAAAGAGTTATAAAAGAAATAGAATCTCTAAAATGCAAAGGATTTATATTTTACGATTCTTCTTTAACACTGGATGTAAACTATACAAAAGAACTTTTCAGAAGATTAAGAACTTTGAACAAGAAATTTGCATGCTTTGGCAACGCAAATATTCTTGCTAAAGATGATGAATTGCTAAAGTTAGCATATGAGGCAGGGTGTGTGGCGTGGGCGGTGGGCTTTGAAACAATATCACAAAATACAATAAAGGATATAGGAAAGAAATCGAATAGGGTGGAAGAATATGCAAGGGTAATAAGGAAAGTGAATGATTATGGAATGGCACTCATCGGCTCTTTTGTTTTTGGTTTTGATAATGATACTAAAGATGTATTTGATGCAACTTTAGATATGCTTTACAAATGGAATATAGATTCAATTGGCATAAATATTCTTACCCCATTTCCAGGTACTCCACTTTTCAATCAACTGGACAAAGAAAACAGAATTTTAACAAAGGATTGGAGCAAATATGATTTATATCATGTTGTACATAAGCCCAAAAGACTCACACCCGATGAAATATACGATGGGATTAATAAACTCATAAAAAATTTCTTCTCCTTTTCAAATATAGCTAAAAAAATCTTAGGTAAAAAATTTGATTTGGTGACAAGGGCATCTCTTGTATATCATCTCATAAGCTCTAGGATTGTTTATAGGTCATGTTTTGGATAGGAATATAAATCAAAACTTAATTACCAAGCATGGCACAAGTTTATTTTAAGTCAGCTTCTACGCCATTTGCAAAAGATGCTTTACATCTGGCAATAAAAAAACTTATGGAAAAAATAAGCACGATTGAGAAGGGAGATATTGTTGCAATTAAGTTACATATGGGGGAATTAGGCAACATCGGCTATATCCGCCCAATTTTTGTAAGGAAAGTGGTTGATTTTGTAAAAGAACAGGGTGGAAAGCCATTTATAACTGATACAACAACGCTATATGGCGGGCACAGAGGAAATGCAATAGATTATTTAATGGCCGCTGCCATCAATGGTTTCAGTATTTCTTCTATGGGCTGCCCAGTTATAATAGCAGATGGACTGCTTGGTAAAGACGAGGAAATTATTGGCGTANATGGCTATAAAATTGCAGTTGCNAAAGCAATANCAGAAGCAGATTATTTAGTAACGCTTAGCCATTTCAAGGGACATGGGATGGCGGGATTTGGAGGGGCAATAAAAAATCTGGGCATGGGGTGTTGCAGCAAAGCCGGCAAGATATGGCAGCATGAGAAAAGCAAGCCGTTGTATGATGAGAGCAAATGCATATTGTGCAGGAAATGTCTCACATTTTGTCCNGCGGAGGCCATTTATGAAGAAAATGGAAAGATAAAAATTGATTATGAAAAGTGTAAGGGATGCGGAGCATGCACCGTGCTATGTGAACAGGAATGCTTTTATTTAACAAATGATATTGCAAGAGAATTTCAGAAAAGGGTGGTAATTGCAGCAAAAGCGACAATGGAAAAATTCAATGGAAAAGCTGCATTTATTAATTTTCTGCTCGATATAACCCCAAGATGCGATTGTTGTTCATTTGCAGATAAACCACTGATAGATGATATAGGAATTCTGGCATCTTCAGATGCTGTAGCGATAGATAAAGCTTCATATGATTTAGTGTACTCTGCTGCCAAAAAGGACATATTTTATGAATTGCATGGAATAGATGGAACTGTACAAATAAGCGAAGGAGAAAAATTGGGCTTGGGAAGTAAGGAATATAAATTGATTGAAATTTAAGCAATTAATCCCATTTTGGATTTATGGCAACCACATCTTCAGTTTTAATAGCTTTATTTCCTGCTTTATCATATACAATCACTTTTATTTCATGACTGCCTAAAGAAAATTCATCCCACAACCATTCATATGGCGGAGAAGATGAATTTGCTTTATAAATACCATCAATATA
>MTNE01000067.1 GCA_002011355.1 Thermoplasmatales archaeon JdFR-43
CCTCCGCTAATATCCACCTTATTTTCAACAACAATTATGTCCACATCATAAAACTCTTTTTTTATTTCATCAAGTAGCTTCATTTGATCTTCCATGGAATAACCGCAATGCAGGGAAGCATCAACCACGAATATAATTAAATCTGGAAGATAGCGGAGAGCAATCATACCCTGTTTTTCTATATAATTTCTCTCTTCATCCCGTCTATCCAGTAGGCCAGGAGCTTCAACCACTTGTATTTTTCTTTCCTCATATTTGTCTTCTACCTCTATATGGCCAACGATGAGACCTTTTGTTGTGAATGGATAGGAAGCAATTTCTGGCTTTGCCGATGAAAGAATTTTGAGCAGCGACGATTTGCCAACATTTGGATAGCCAGCTATTATTATTGTTGGAGCATCAGCATCAATATATGGTATTTTTTTCATTTTATTTCTTGCTTCCTCCAGAAAAGACAGATGACTGTTTATCTGATACATTACAGAAGAAATCCTGCCATATGTGGCAGCTAATATATTTTTATATTTTTTATCATCCTCCTCTCTTTTTATCCTTTTTATGCCATCATTTGCTATCTTGCCTATTTTCTTTCTTGCCCATTCAATAGCTCCCAGAGATTTCTTCATTTTATCTATTCCAATTAAGAGGTCAAAAAGTTCATAATAGAATCTGTGGAGATTATCAAATGAAGGAAAAGCTTTTACATATTTTTGCAGGGTGTTATTTAATATTTGCTTCACAGTGGATAATTTATTTATTGTCCTAGCTTTTCTATCTCTTTCTTTTATCCTTTTTGCTTTTCCAAATGCCTTATCCAGCAGTTCATCTGCACTCAGGATTGGAGGAATTTTAAACATTGAAGTATAATATTTATGGCATATAAAAAGTCCAACTTTATTTACTCCTTTTCATTTCATTATAAAGTAAATCAATATTTTCAAGGGCTTTGGCAATAAGATTGATGCCAGCTTCTAAATCCTCTATGCTTATTACCTCCACGCCAGAATGCATGTAGCGTGTTGGCACGCTTATTACAGCAGATGGTATTCCTTCCTTTGTTATATGAATGACAGCAGCATCTGTTGTTCCGCCCTCTGAAACTTCAAGCTGATATTTTATCTTCTCCTTCTTCGCCACCTTTTCCAGCCATCTGAGCATGAAAGGCTGTGCTATTAAGCCTCTTCCAGATGCATCAGCTACTGTTATAACAGCCCCTTTATCAAGCTTTATATTGCTGTTCTTTTCATCAATTCCAGGATGATCGCCAGCTATTGCAACTTCGCAAACTATTGCCATATCAGGACTCAATCCAAAGGCAGATGTTCTTGCACCCTTTAAACCAACTTCTTCCTGTGCCGTTCCAACAGCATATATGGTAGCGCTGCTTTTTGTCCTTTTCAATGCTTCAATCATCATAGCTATGCCTACTCTATCATCCAATGCTTTTCCAGTTATCCTGTTATTGAGCAACTCCTTCATTTCCATATCCAGTGTTATTGTGGTGCCAACTTTTATTCCTGCCTTTTCCACTTCTTCCTTACTTTTTGCACCTATATCAATGAACATATCTTCTGCCTTGATTGCTTTCTTTCTCTCCTCTTCCTTCATCAAATGAGGTGGCTTACTTCCTATTACTCCATACACATCTCCTTTTTCTCCATGCAGAACAACCCTGCTATTTAAAAGTGTTGAATCATACCATCCCCCAAATTTAACGAACCTTATGAATCCTTTGGAATCAATACTCTTTACCATAAGCCCTATTTCATCCATATGGGCAGCAAGCATTATGGAGGGAGAATCGCCATCTTTTACTGCAATTATGTTGCCCAAAGCATCGATTCTTATTTCGTCTACATAGTTTTCTAACTCTTCTCTTATTATCTGTCTTATTCCATCTTCATACCCAGAAATGCCATGGGCGTTGCAAAGTTTCATCAAAAGCCTTTTTACAGAAGAATGCTTTCCACCCCTTGGCCTAGAACCTCTTTTTTTCATACTATTCTTGAATGGTGGTAAAGATAAAAAATTTGCTGTGGTGTTGAAGCACATTATCCTCCTGTAGGGGGTAAAAACACGGAAATTTCATCCCCATCTTTTATTTTATCATGCAATGATGCCTGCTTTTGATTTATTGAAAAAATGAGATGCTCTTTTAATTTTTTTATACTTTCATTTTTTTCCACAAGAAACTGCAGCAAATCTTCTATACTTTCCATTTTTCCTTCTATTTTAATTTCATCTCCTAATAACTGCCTGAGTTTGCCGTAAAATTTTATAGTAATCATAACAACTTTTAAATACAATTTACTTTTAAATTTTTATGAAGCTGTTTGCGATGCTAACGGCAGCAATGGTTTTTACAATAATTTTTGCAAGCTCAGCAACAAATGTGTATTATGAGGCATGTGGTTATACGAAAGCGGATGCAACCATAGATGTGAATATTTCTTATCTGACCCCGATACCAGTAAATTATACTCTGGTTCCTTTAACATTGCCACATGAAATTTATATAGGAAGCCAGCGTTTCTTTACAGCAACAGAAATGTAGCCACCCTTTCCCCTTATTTAATTAAAATGGAAAAAGAAATTTCTGTGAAACAGTGGATAGTGATATTTTTTGTCAGCATCGTTATTTTATGGATAATATGGGGTATTTCTTTTGCAATAGGAAATCTTGCTCTTGCCCTTCTTTTCAGCATCTTCTTTGCTGCTTTAATTTATCTTCTGCTAATAATAATTTATAAGGGCAGGAGGAAATGAATTCATTCTATTCCAATTATATTGCCTTTTTTGTCAACATCTATTTTTTCTGCAGCCGGCTTAGCCGGCAAGCCTGGCATCGTCGTTATCTTGCCAGTTATTGGCACGAGGAAGCCCGCTCCTGCGGAAATACGAATCTCCTTTATTGTTATTTTGAAATTTTTGGGTCTTCCTCTTATGGCGGGATCATCTGTTAAGCTGTAAGGCGTTTTGGCCATGCATATTGGCAACTCATTTAACCCGAGTTTGTCTATTATTCTGATGTCATCTTCTGCAACTAGGCTATATACAATTCGCCCGGCTCCATAAATCCTTTTGGCAATAATTTCTATTTTCTCCTTAACTGACAAATCCAAGTCATATAGGAATTTGAATTTCGGCTTTTGATTATATATGGTGTTGATAACTTTTCCAGCCAGTTCTATTCCTCCTTCTCCTCCTTGGCTATACACTTCGGCAACAGCAAATGGAATGTTATGTTTCTCAGCAAATTTTTCAACTACATCTATTTCTTCATCCTTGTCCATGGCAAATCTNTTCAGGGCTATTACCAATGGCAGTCCAAACATCTGAATATTTTCTATATGTTTTTCCAGATTTTCCAATCCTTTTTTCAATGTCCTCATATTTTTCCTGCCTTTTCTTGCATCTTCCAAGCTCATGCCTCCATGCCATTTCAACGCCTTTAAAGACACGACGAGAACAACAACATCTGGCTTTATTCCATAGCGACACACTATATTGAAAAATTTCTCTGCTCCCAAATCTGTGCCAAAACCTGCTTCTGTGACAAAATAATCAGCCAGCTTCAATCCAAGCTTTGCCGCTATTAAGCTGCTAGTTCCATGGGCTATGTTGGCAAAGGGGCCACCATGAACAAAAGCTGGCACGCCTTCAGTTGTTTGCACAAGATTCGGCATGATAACGTCCTTAAGCAAGGCAGCCATTGCTCCTACAGCTTTTAACTGCTTGGCTGTTATTGGCTCCTCATCATATGAATATGCGACAATTATTTTTGCAAGCCTTTTTTTAAGCTCTTCCATGCTTTGACTTAAACATAAGATAGCCATTATCTCGCTTGCTGCAGTGATGGAAAATCTGTCCTGGCGAGGAACACCGTCTTTAGGGCCACCTAAGCCCACGACAACATTCCTTAAATTTCTATCATTCATNTCTATAACGCGAGGCCATACAATGTAGCGTGGATCAATATGAAATTTATCTCCATGAAAAATATGATTATCAAGCAGGGCAGAAAGCAGATTATGAGCTATGCTTATAGCATGCATATCTCCTGTAAAGTGTAAGTTTATGTCTTCTGCTGGCAAAACTTGACATTTACCGCCGCCTGTTCCACCTCCTTTTATTCCCATTACAGGGCCGATACTCGGTTCTCTTATTGCAAGACANACTTTTTTGCCAAGCTTGGCCAAAGCTTGAGCTAAGCCTATTGTTATTGTTGTTTTGCCTTCTCCATCAAAAGTTGGGTTTATTGTTGTTACAAGTATAAG
>MTNE01000128.1 GCA_002011355.1 Thermoplasmatales archaeon JdFR-43
GATAGTGCTCCTTTAAGAAGGCTCGATATTGCTCTTCGAAATATTTGTAAGGGAGCCGTTTCAAAAACTTTTAAAAATAAGAAGAGCATCGCTGAATGCTTGGCTGAAGAAATTATTCATGCTGCAAACGATGATGCAGCAAGTTATGCNGTCAGTAAGAAGCTTGAGATAGAGAGAATCGCACAAAGCGCAAGGTGAGGAAATGGGAAGGAAAGAGGAAAATATTAGGAAAGCTAAAGAATTGAGGTATAAGCCAGAAAGAATAAGAAATATAGGCGTTGTTGCCCACATAGATCACGGAAAAACAACATTTTCAGACAATCTGCTCGCTGGGGCAGGCATGATTTCTGAAGAGCTTGCTGGTCAGCAACTTGTTCTGGANTATGACGAGCAGGAGCAGGCAAGAGGAATAACAATTAATGCTGCAGCTGCTTCCATGGTCCATGAATATGAGGGAGAGGAATATTTAATTAATTTGATCGACACACCAGGTCACGTTGATTTTGGAGGAGACGTAACTCGTGCCATGAGAGCAGTTGATGGAGCTATCGTTGTTGTGTGTGCTGTCGAGGGCGTAATGCCTCAGACAGAGACGGTGCTTCGTCAGGCTTTGAGGGAGAGAGTAAAGCCCGTGTTGTTGATAAATAAGGTTGATCGCCTCATTAATGAGTTAAAGTTGGACTTCCAGCAGATGCAGGAGAGATTTGTCAAGATTATAACTGAAGTGAATAAGTTAATCAAGAAGATGGCACCTGACGAGTTCAAGGATAAATGGCTTGTTAAACCCGAAGATGGTTCAGTTGCCTTTGGTAGCGCATTGCATAACTGGGCAATTTCTGTGCCCTATATGAAAAAGACAGGCATCACCTTCAAGGACATATACGAATACTGTAAGAACGAAGATCAGAAAACGCTAGCAAAAAAGGCACCCATTCATGAAGTTACTCTGAATATGGTTATTAAACACCTGCCAAATCCAAAGGAGGCACAGAAATACAGAATACCAAATATATGGCATGGTGATTTGAACAGTCCAATAGGAAAAGCAATGATAGAGTGTGACCCCAAAGGGCCATTATCNCTGATGGTGACAAAAATACTGATAGATCCACATGCAGGAGAAATAACATTTGGCAGAGTCTTTTCAGGAACATTAAGAGAGGGGCAGGAAGTTTATATTATTGGTATGCCAAAGCCATATAGAATACAGCAGGTTGCTGTCATGGTTGGAGATGACAGAATACAAGTAGAGGATATTCCAGCTGGCAACATAGCGGCAATATCTGGTTTAAAAGATGCTTATGCAGGTTCAACTGTAACAAGTGACCCAAATATGGAACCTTTCGAGAGCATACGCCACATTTCCGAGCCAGTTGTTACTGTAAGGGTAGAGGCCAAGAGACCTGCAGATTTGCCAAAACTGGTTAAGGTACTTAGAGATATATCAAAAGCAGATCCTTCTATTCAGGTTGAGATAAATCAGGAAACTGGAGAGTACCTAATGTCGGGTATGGGGGAACTCCATTTGGAGGTGACAGAATATAGAATCAAGAATGAGCATAAACTGGATATAATAACTTCAGAGCCAACTGTCATATATAGAGAGACAGTGAGAAAAACTTCTCCGGTTTTTGAAGGCAAGTCGCCAAACAAGCATAATTATTTATATGTTGTTGTTGAGCCATTGGAAGAAAGCGTTGTAAAAGCTTTGCAGGAAGGAGAAATACCAGACAATGTCAAGAAATACAGAAAAGAAGTTGCAAAGAAGCTCGANGAGCTAGGAATGAGCAAAGAGGAGGCAAAGGGTGTGTTTGGCGTAAAGGGCGCCAATTTAATAACTGATGTGACAAAAGGAATACAGCATTTGCATGAGGCAAAAGAACTACTTAAGCAGGCGTTCGAGGAGGTATGCAACGCCGGCCCTAAAGCAGCAGAGCCATTGCAGGGTGTAAAGGTAAAGCTTGTTGATGCTAAATTGCACGAAGATGCCATACATAGAGGCCCAGCTCAGCTTATACCTGCGATGAGAAATGCAATATATGGAGCAATGATGCTTGCAGATCCAATTTTACTTGAACCAATGCAGAAAGTATTCATATCTGTACCNCATGAATTAATGGGAAATGTCACAAGAGAGATAACACAGAGAAGAGGAACAATTCTTGATATAAAGCAGGAGGGGGATATGAGCATTATACTAGCTAAAGCGCCTGTGGCAGAGATGTTTGGCTTCGCTTCCGCAATTCGTTCTGCGACAGGAGGAAGGGTGTTATGGAGTACAGAAAATATGGGATTTGAACCATTACCAGATTTCCTACAGGATGAAGTAACAAGGAAGGTGAGAGAAAGAAAAGGACTAAAGCCGGAACCATATCCTGCTGAACATTATGCAGGATAGCTTTCCCTTCTTTTCTCTCTAACTTTTTGCATATTTGCACAAATAAAAGGAGGAAGGGGGGAATTAATAGAAAATCTGCAATAATTGGAGATACTGTCTTAAAAANGAAAAGCGTTCTAGAAGTTTCTCCAAGAAATGAACGATTAAATGGTTGTATATTAGACTGTTTTTTGGCATTGTTATTGGCAATGGATCACTCCATTCACTTTCCATGCCATGTTCATCTATTGCCTTAACCCTGATTTGGTAATTTCCTTCCTTACTCCAACTATAAAATGCTTCACATGTTTCTCCTGATGCATATGGGCCTAGCCATCCTGAAAAGTTTCCATCTCCCCAGTCAAAAAGATAGTAAATATGATCTCCATCTGGATCTGTTGTTGAGGTTGTATATGTATAATTTTTCCATATTTTTCCGCTTGTTGGCCCCTCTGGCCTATTTGGTTTTTCTGGGGAATGAATATCTGCCTTTACAACGATGGTTATATTAGTTATACCTTCGGTATTCCCTATATTGTCTTTACTGTAATATTCCAGATAGTAAAGTCCTTCCTCTGGGAGGCTAAATGGTTCTTCAATCTCTATCCACTCATNCCACTCTCCATTGTGCCAAATTCTGTAATTTGTTGATTTTATACCTGAAAAACATTTTCTTGCTCCTTTCTTAGGCTTGGGGCAAAGTTTTACCTTAAATTCTGAAAATATTACTCTTGTTCCATTAACATGTATTGGCTGACTGTCCTCTACAGAAAAAGTGTATATTTTTTCATTATCTTCTGTTTCATTCAAATATTTGTGTGAATCTCCTTTATCCATCAAACTCTTACAAGTGAGTATATCTTCTTTGATTACCTCTTTCTTTTTACCATCGGATGTGGTTATTTCAAATGTTGCTTTTATCTTAATTTTTTTGGCACCCTTAAAAGATTTAATAAGAGGTTCGCCATCTGGCATTAATGTTTTTGTCATTACAAGCACAAATTTTCCTTCTTTATCGGACCATCGATACAGCTTTATATGTACTTTGTCTTTATTTTTGTCTTTGTTTTGGGTAGCAGGATTATATAACACTATCCTTTTTATTTTACAGCAATCATCAACTCCTTTTACGTCGAAAACAGTGTCCGGCGAAACAATCCAATGTTCTCCTAATTCAGTAGTATTTTCTATGTAACTTGGTTCACTTATACTAATAGCAGTCACAGGGGTATAATTGTCCACGCTGTGCGTCTGATTATGTACTTCTTCTTCATTTCCAGCATTATCAACTGCATAATACTCTAGATAATGGAAATATTCTCCGGGCAGGGTGAATGGCTGAGTATATTCCATCCAATCTGTCCAAGTTCCATTATTCCATATTCTGTAATAGATAGCTTTTACACCGCTTCCTCCTTCATTGTCTTCTGCTATTAGGGTGAAAAGTGTTTCAGATGTGACATAGAACCCATCATCATATTGTGGATCACCAACAATTTTTGTTGTGGTGGGTGGAATAGTATCTTCTGTCACATANGTTACATTTATTTCGTCATATCCTGTGTTACTGGCATTATCACTTGCCTCCACTTTTATTTTATTCCATCCTTCATGCAGTGTTATGGGAATCTCAAAAGGATATTCTGTTGTTGGTTCTTCCAAAGGCCAACTGCTTCCAGTAGCTCCTCCCTCCCATTCATGTGTATAACCGAATTGGGTTATACCTACATTATCTCTTGCCACTCCTCTAAGGTAAATATCTGGGTTGGTGAGCACTGCTCCATCTTCAGGCTCCTCTATCGTTACCTGCGGAGGCTCTGTATCGGGGGGATTGTATGTAACATTTACGCTATCCTCGCCCATTGCACCATATATATTC
>MTNE01000219.1 GCA_002011355.1 Thermoplasmatales archaeon JdFR-43
TAAATATCTATAACCTTTATGTAAGCTTCTTTCGAGGGAAATGCTTCAATAAATTTTTCAAATTCCTTTTCTTCATCCTCTCCTTTCATAAGCAGTATTATTCCATATAATAGATGATATTGTGGCAGATGATGCAATTTTAACGCTTCCTTTATTATTTCCTCAGCCCTCTCCATTTTTCCAATATTTAGAAAACTTGATATGAGATAATCCAGTATGAAAGGGTCTTTTGTTTTTTCATATAAAATATTGAGATATTCCTCAGCCTTTTCAACATTTCTCTCCATATATATATTTGCCAGGAGAATATAGGAGTGAAGTCTATCTGGATGTTTCTCGTTAAATTCTCTCAGAATTTCCTCAGCTTTTTCTTCCTTGCCCTGCATTATTAAAGAAAATGCTAGATAGATGTAGCCGTCATCTTCACCCATTCCAATGGCTTTTGTCGCTATTTTTTCAGCATCTTCATATTTTCCTATCATGGTTAGTATTCTCGAATGAAGAGCGTACAGATAGCCATTTTCGTGTTTCTTCAGCAATTCTTTTAAAAATTTCTCTTCTTCGTAAAATTTTCCTTCCTCCTCATATATATCACATATGTTAGCAACGGAAGTTTCTATTTCTCCACAATCTATTGCCTTCTTAAAGAAATCTACTGCCTTTTCATAAGCTCCTTTTCTTCTGCAGCAGATTCCCAAGCCATTATATACCTCTGCATCTGCATCATCAAGCATCTGTAGGAACAGCTTTTCTGCCTTTTCTATTTCATTCATTGAAAGATACTCATTTGCACAAATCATTTTGATTTCTCTGCTATCTTCTTTGGCAAGTTCCTCAAGAAATTCATTGTATATGCCGGGATATCTTTCCCTCATTTCCTTCATTACTTCTTGTTGCTGTTTTGCCATCTCATCAAGCATTTCCATTTCCTGCTTCGCTATTTCTTCTGGATGCATATATTTTATATGGTCTTCCATACTTCCCTTTATCCTTGCCCCACATATAGGGCATACTTCATTTTCCATTATATCACCACAACATTGGCATTTTTATACCAAACTTTTTAGCATTTTTTATTGCCTCTTCATAGCCTGCATCGGCGTGCCTTACAATACCCAATCCAGGATCAGTTTTAAATACTCTCTTAATGCGCTCATCTGTTTCCTTGCTTCCATCACATATCACAACCATGCCAGCATGCGTCGATAGACCTATCCCAACGCCTCCTCCATTATGAATAGCAACATTGTCAGCGCCTGCTGCACAGTTTAGCAGCGCATTCAGCAGAGGCCAGTCAGCTATAGCATCGCTNCCATCCTTCATTTTCTCTGTCTCTCTATTTGGAGAAGCGACACTTCCTGCATCTAAATGGTCGCGGGTTATAGCAATGGGACCTATCACCTCCTCTCTAACAAGCTTATTTATTTCTAGGGCAAACTTATCTCTTTCACCATATCCAAGCCAGCATACTCTAGCTGGAAGACCTTCCCAAGGCAGATGTTCCTCTGCCTTCTTAATCCAGTTTGTGAGGATTTTATTTTCAGGAAACATTTTCATCACAACTTCATCTGTCGTTAATATATCATTTGGTTCGCCAGTCAAAGCAATCCATCTGAATGGGCCTCTGCCTTCACAGAACATTGGGCGAATATAAGCCAGAACGAAGCCGGGATAATCAAAAGCATTTTTAACGCCTGCTTCATAAGCCTGTCCTCGCAAATTATTGCCATAATCAAAAACTATAGCTCCTTGCCTTTGAAATTCAAGCATGGCTTTGCAATGCTTAGCCATTGATTTCATTGAAAGCTCAATGTATTTCTTTGGATTTTCTTCCCTCAGATGAAAAGCTTCGTGCAAATTATCCCCATAATAACCAGCTGGAATATATCCATTTAAAGCATCATGTGCAGCTGTTTGATCTGTGACTACATCTGGTGTAATGCCTCGTCTTACTAATTCTGGATGAATATCGGCGCAATTGCCGAGTAAAGCGACAGATATTGCTTCTCCCTCTTCCTTTGCATTCTTTACAATTTCTAGAGCTTCATCTAGGTCGGCGGTTTTTTCATCACAATAGCCAGCTTTAATTCTCCTGTCTATTCTGCTCTCATCACATTCCACAACGAGAGCGGCGCCTCCATTCATTTTTATGGCAAGAGGCTGTGCTCCGCCCATTCCTCCTAAGCCGCCTGTCAAAACAAACTTGCCTTTTAATGTGCCATCAAAATGTTTTCTTGCACATGCTGCAAATGTTTCATATGTTCCCTGTATGATGCCCTGCGTTCCAATATAACACCATGAGCCTGCTGTCATTTGCCCATACATTATAAGCCCCAGATCTTCAAGCTCATAGAATTTCTCCCATGTGCTCCACTTCGGCACGAGATTTGAATTTGCTATTAAAACGATGGGGCTCTCTTTTCTTGTTTTAAATATGCCAACTGGCTTCCCGGATTGAATGAGTAGTGTCTCATCTTCTTCAAGCTCTTTCAAAGATTCAACTATTTTGTGATAACACTCCCAATTTCTTGCTGCCTTACCGGAGCCACCATATACAATAAGCTCCTCTGGCTTTTCAGCATTCTCTAAATTATTCTCCAACATTCTCAAAATACCTTCTTGCCTCCACCCTTTGCAACGCAAGCTTTTACCGCGGGCAGCCTTAATCTGCATGAAACAAAAATGATGATGAGATAAAAAGGTTTGTGTTAGAATTTTCTAAAAATTGATGGTAGAAGCAATAATATCTCTTTTTCGAAAGAAGACAACCGCCGCATTACCATTCATTTTAGTTGTTCGTTCTTTTCCTTATCCTCCCCCTCCAGTTTCACAAGTCTCCTCGCCTTTGGAACTAAATTTTCTACATATCCCTCCCTCAATATGCCTACGCCAATAAAATCATCCTTGCATTTAACCAAAACAAAATTATGTAGCTCAGCATCTATCATTTCTTTTGCTTTTACATTATACCCCTGCATGAATTTCTTTGCTTCTTCTTCGCTAACAACAACGATATTTCTCCTTGCATTTCTCCCAACTATTATTGCTCCTTCTATGCTCAGCTTTATTTTTCTATTCCTCTTTAGCTTTCCAAAGTAAATTCCTATTCTGTAGCATCTCTTTAAGACATCAAAAAGCCTGAAATCAATGTCTTTGGAAACAACCCATATTTTTTCCTCCCCTGTCATGAACACTTTATAGTCATGTAAGCCAGCTTTACATCCATAATTTTTTTCTATTATTGCCTCAATTTCTTCTATTTCCCTTTCATTCAGCACTTTCTTAATCTGCATATAAAAAATCCCTCCGTGTTATTATCTTGAGGCCAAACTCTTATTGCCTTTGTGGCCCATTCGAATTTCTTTCCATTCCATTCTTTTATACCATGCCTTATCTTTATTCCTTTCAGCTCTATTTTCTCTACTTCAATATCAAATCTTTGCAAAGCATAATCAATAACCTCCTCATTCTCCTCTGGCTCAACAGAACATGTGGAATAAACAAGAATGCCATTTTTCGTTAAGCAGTTGCATGCCGCCTTTATCAATGCTTTCTGCAGTCTTGCCATTTTTTTAACTCGCCAGTATTTCCATTTCTCAATCATCTTCTTATTTTTTATTATCTTGCCACTTGCCGTGCAGGGGGCATCTAGCAAAATTTTATCTGCTTTTAGCCCGGTTTTATCAAAATAGCGGGCATCATAATTCGTTATTATGCAGTTTGCTGCCCCTGCTTTCTGAATGTTATGAGTTAAAGCCCTTATTCTGGNTATACTTATATCGTTTGCAATTATTATACCGCTATTCTCCATCATCATTGCAAGCTGTGTTGTTTTGCTTCCTGGGGCAGCACACAGGTCAATGATAAAATCTTTTCTTTCCAGCTCCATTACGAGNGGAGGTAACATGCTGGCTGCTTCCTGAATGTGGTAATAGCCAAGATAATACTCTATGTTTTTTGCAATATCCTCGCCCTTGATAAAAAACCCATTTTCATACCAAGGCATTTCCTTTATCTCGTATTTTTCCCGTAACCTTTCAAGCAACTCTTCCCTAGAAATCTTTAGAGTATTCGCCCTTATACTTTTCCATTTCTGTTCTGCAGCAAAAAAGGCATCTGCATCTGAAATCATTTGTTCTATTCTTTCCCTGAACACGTATGAAAAGAAGGATGCAGTATAAAACTTTTTAATTCATTACGCATTACAAAAGAAGGAGATGGAGGCAGGGGGAGGGGAAAGTGAAAAAA
>MTNE01000132.1 GCA_002011355.1 Thermoplasmatales archaeon JdFR-43
CTTAGCAGAACAAATCCAGATATTGCAGAGAAGATAGCAGAGAATAGGATAAAAGAACTTGCTGAAGTGGCAAAATGCATTGTAACAGCTTGCCCTAGCTGCAAAACAGCTTTTGAAAATTGCAAGGAAGTATACGATTTATCTGAAGTTGTTTTGATGGGCATGATAGAATGAGGGATGATAAGATAAGAAAAAAAGTGGAAAAAATTGCAAGGAAAAACGAAATCAGAAATGTTAGGGTGGAGGTAAAAGATAGAGTAGTGTATCTGGAAGGCATGGCAGACTCATGGGAAACTTATATAAAAATAGGCACTCTGGCTGGAAAAATTAAGGGTGTTAGAGGGGTGGTAAACAATCTTGACTATCCAGGAAAGAAAAAAAGGAAAAAGAAAGAAGGAAAGAAGAAAAAAATTGGAAAGGCAAATGTTGTTATTGTAGGTGGAGGCGTTGTTGGATGTGCAATTGCAAGAGAACTTTCCAAATATAAGCTGAAAGTCATTCTGATTGAAAAGGCGGAGGATGTTNCAGCTGGAGGAGCTACTAAAGCCAATAATGCACTCGTGCATACTGGCATAGGGGAAAAAATGGGCACATTGAAGCAAAAGCTGTGTGTAGAAGGCCATAAAATGTTTCCAGAAATAGCTGAAGAGTTAAATGTGCCTTTCAAGAGATGCGGAATGTGGATTGTGATTACCGAAGATTCCATAGCATATAAAATGCCAAAATTCCTGAAAAATTTCATTGCAAAGAGGATAATTCCTTTAATAATTCTAAAGAGGGCTAAGAAGCTTGGCATCCCGATGAAAAAGGTGAGCAGAGAGGAATTGCTGAAAGAAGAGCCATATGTAACAGAGAAGGCACTTGTGGCAGTATTCTCTCCAACATATGCCATGACATGTCCCTTCCGCTTTACAATAGCTCTCGCAGAAAATGCAATGGAAAATGGAGTTGAAATTTTGTTAGATACGGAAGTTATCGATATTCTGGTGGAAAATGGAAAAGTAAAGGCTGTGGTGACAACAAAAGGAATTATAGAGACAGACTATGTTATTAATGCCGCAGGCTTATATGCTGATGAAATAGCAGAGCTGGCTGATGCCAGAGAATATACAATACATCCGAAGAAAGGGGCAACACTCCTCTTTGATAAAGAAAGCAGCAAATATTTGAAGCATTCCATGACTTTGCTCCGCCTTCCCAGAATGGAGCATTATAAGGGAGGAGGCATAATGCTCACCATAGATGGCAATGTTCAATGGGGCCCGACAATTGCAGAGGTGGAGGATAAAGAGGATACATCTGTTACAGCTGAAGAAATAGAAAAAATATTTGAGTATTATACGCCATTAATGCCCTCTTTCCCCAAAAAATCAGTTATTGCGTATTTTTCTGGACTGAGAGCAGCTACATTCACAGAGGATTTTTTTATAGAGGCTTCGAGAAAAGTTAAGGGATTTATTCATGTTGCCGGCATACAGTCTCCTGGCCTAGCAGCTTCTCCGGCAATAGCCAAGATGGTTGCAGAGATTCTGAAAGAAGAAGGACTTGTTATGGAAAAGAAAGAAAATTTCAACCCTTATCGCAAAAAGCCAGTTGTTTTTCGCGAGTTAAGCATCGAAGAGAGAAAGAAGCTCATAGAAAAAAATCCACTGTATGGAAAAGTGGTTTGCAGATGTGAGGAGGTTACAGAAGGAGAAATAGTTGATGCAATTCATTCCAAGCTGCCAGCAAGGAGCATTGATGCAATAAAAAGGCGAACGAGGGCAGGAATGGGAAGATGTCAGGGGGGCTTTTGCCTGCCACATATTGCCAAAATTTTGGCAAGGGAATTAGAAATTCCAATGGAAGAAGTTGTTAAAAATGGCAAGAATTCAAACTTATTTATTGGCAGGACAAAATGTTTGCTGGAGGAGAACAATGAAAGTTGATGTAGCTGTGATAGGAGGGGGACCGGCTGGCCTAGCCGCCGCTCTGAAAGCAAGTGAAAATGCAAATGTTATGCTAATTGAAAGAGGAGAAGAGCTNGGCGGCATATTGCAGCAATGTATCCACCCTGGCTTTGGCAACTTCATTTTCAAAAAAATGCTTACTGGGCCAGAATACGCACAGCATTTCATTGACAGAGTTATGGAAGCAGANATAGATGTTAAAACAAATACGACGGTACTTCAAATAAGCAGGGATAAAAAAATCATAGCAGTGAATGCCGAAGATGGCATTCTNGAAATAGAAGCTAAAGCCATAGTTCTTGCAATGGGTTGCAGGGAGAGAACAAGGCAGCAAATTTTGATCCCTGGCACGAGACCAGCTGGCATATATACGGCAGGAACAGCCCAGCGCCTTATTAATATCGAGGGAGTAATGCCNGGAAAAAGAATAGTTATCCTTGGTTCTGGAGATGTAGGCCTGATAATGGCTCGCCGTTTAACTTTAGAAGGAGCAGAGGTGGAAGGGGTGTATGAAATTATGCCAAAGCCGGGAGGACTCATAAGAAATGTTGTTCAGTGCCTTCATGACTTTAACATCCCTCTTCATCTCAGCCATACTGTCGTGGATATTAAAGGCAGGAAAAGAGTGAAAGGTGTGGTGGTGGCGAAAGTTGATGAAAATTTGAAGCCAATAAAAGGAACGGAGCGCTTTATTTCTTGTGATTGTTTAATTCTTGCAGTTGGTCTGATACCAGAAAATGAGCTGTCAAAGCAGATTGGTATTGAAATAGATGATGTAACTCAAGGGCCGATAGTTGATGAAGGAATGGAAACAACACTGCCAGGAATATTTGCATGTGGCAANGTTGTCCATGTTCATGATCTAGTTGATGATGTTACAATTACAGCAGAAATTGCAGGAGAATATGCTGCAAGATATGCGAGAGGAGAGATAAAGAAAAAGAAAGAAATAAAAGTGGTTGCAGGAGAAAATGTGAGATATGTAGTTCCACAGATTTTAAGGGGTAAAGATATTGACGAGATAACATTNTATTTCAGAGTAAAAGAAGAAAGGGAAAATGTTAGCATAGCCGTATCATCAGATGGAAAAATAATTGCCGAGAAAAAGGAAATGATTGTAAGGCCTGCTGAGATGGTTAGAATAGTGGTCAAATCGGAATTGCTTAAAGAAGCTGAAAAAGAAATAAGGGTAGATGNGAGGGGATAAAATGGAAAGCATAATATGCATTCAATGTCCGGTGGGATGCAAAATCAGCGTTGATAATATTGGAAAAAAAATAAAAATTACAGGAAATAAATGTAAAAGAGGAGAGGAATATGCCTTGCAGGAGATAAAAAATCCGGTTAGGGTATTGACGACGACTNTTTTTGTTGAAGAAGGCATACAGAAAATGTTGCCTGTTAAAAGCGATAAAGAATTGCCAAAAAATTTGGTAAAGGAATGTGTGAAGATATTGGCTAAAATAAGAGTAAAAGCCCCGATAAAGCAGGGAGAAATCATTTATAAAAATATATTGGATACAGGAGTAAATATTGTTGCAACCCGCAACATGGAAAGGGAAAAATGAAATATATTATGGCTATTGATGCCGGTACAACTGGCATACGCGCCATTATTTTTGACCATGATTGCAATATAGTGTCGCAAGCATATGAAGAAATTTCCCAGATTTTCCCTCAGCCAAGATGGCATGAGCAGGATGCAGAGGAAATCTGGAGAAAATGTGTTGATGTAATGAAAAAAGCAATTAATGAAGGAGCTATAAAGGCAAAGAATATTGAAGCAATAGGAATTACAACACAGCGTTCCACTAATTTGCTATGGAGAAGAGATGGTAAGCCAATTTACAATGCAATTACCTGGCAGGATACAAGAACTGCGGAAATTTGCAAAAAAATGGACAGAAAAGGAAAGATTGTGCTTGCCAGAGGAATTGGAAACATTGTTAAAAATGCAGCAAAGCTTTTTAAAGGGATAAGAAGAACCAAGACAGGAGCAAAGCTAATCACTGCATCCAGCATATCTTTTAGTCCTGCATCATCATTGGCCCATACAAAATGGATTCTTGATAATGTTAAAGAAGCTAAAAGAAAAGCAGCCAAAGGAGAAATTCTGTTTGGAACGATTGACACATGGCTTGTTTGGAAACTTACTGGCGGAAAAATACATGCAACAGATTTCTCAAATGCAGGTGCAACAGGAATGTTCGACATCTTTGCTTTAAGATGGAACAAAATTTTCCTGGATATATTTGACATTCCT
>MTNE01000097.1 GCA_002011355.1 Thermoplasmatales archaeon JdFR-43
CCGGGCTTAAGTTTCGTTACTCCTGGCAAAGGTGTTATTATATGCATTCCTGTCTCGGTCATCCACCATGTATCGACGATTGGACAGCGTTCTTTCCCAATAACCTTATAATACCAGAGCCATGCCTCCGGATTTATTGGCTCTCCCACGCTGCCTAATAATCGCAAGCTACTCAAATCATGCATGTTCGGCCACTTCTCTCCCCACTTCATCATTAGCCTTATGGCAGTTGGAGCTGTGTATAGTATAGTAACCTTATATTTTTCAACAATTTCCCACCATCTATCTGGCTGTGGATAGTCTGGAGCGCCTTCATACATCACGCTTGTAACTGCATTGGCAAGCGGGCCATAAACAATGTAGCTATGTCCTGTTATCCAGCCTATGTCAGCCGTACACCAGTAAATATCTTCATCTTTAACATCAAAGACCCATTTCATTGTCGTAGCAACGCCTACCATGTANCCNCCNGTAGTATGCATAACACCTTTAGGCTTGCCTGTAGTCCCAGAAGTATACATGAGNAAAAGTAAATCCTCTGCATCCATTACCTCTGGTTCACATTCAGCAGGCATATCTTTTACAACATCATGCCACCATACATCTCTGCCTTCCTGCATCGGCACATTGCCATCAGCTCTCTTTACAACAACAACCTTCTCAACATCTAAATTTTTAAGCCCTTCGTCCGTCTTTTCCTTGTGATTTAAAAGCTTTCCTCTCCTGTAATAGCCATCGCATGTTATGATGTATTTTGCCCCTGCATCTTCGACGCGATCTTTAAACGCTTCTGCACTGAAGCCTGCGAATATAACAGAATGAGGAGCTCCTATTCTTGCACATGCAAGCATGGCTATTGGCAACTCTGGAATCATTGGCAAATAAATGGAAACAATATCTCCCTTCTTCACTCCCATGCTTTTTAAGGCATTGGCAAACTTACATACTTCTTCATGCAATTGCTTGTATGTGTATTTCCTTACCTCTCCAAGCTCTCCCTCCCAGATATATGCAATCTTATCTCCCTTGCCTCTCTCTATCCATCTGTCCAAGCAGTTATATGAAGCGTTTAACTTACCATTTATAAACCACTTATAATATGGCTCATCAACTTCCAAAACCTTATCCCATTTTTTATACCAGTCAATCATCTCCTCTGCTCTCTTCTCCCAGAATTTTATATAATCTTCTCCTTCCTCATAAACACTTTCATCTTTAATCCAGGCTTTCTTCCTAAACTCCTCAGGTGGCGAGAATACCCTCTGCTCTTCAATGATTTCTTTCATGTGGGGAGTATATGAAATTTATACTTAAATTTTTTGAGGTAACGATGAGGACAGGAAATATGTTATTCATTCTGCAGAGGACCTCCTATTTTCCTATTTCGACATGTTTAAATAGTCAAAAAAGATGGATTGTTGGTGGATAAATGGTAAAGACTGCTAAGTTACCATTTTTTGTTATGTTGGTTATTTTTGTGATTATTCCATCGAGTTTGAAAAGCGATGCTGCAGGACCTGAAAAACCTGTTGTTCATCTACAAATAAATTACATAAAAGAAACACCAGATGGTTTTATTATAAATGGAACAGTTTATGCAAATGGGCCTCACGATAGGGAAGGCATATATGATGTGTATTATCTATGGGTGGATATAATTATAAAAAACAATAGCAACGCAAGATACCCAAATTTTAAGGAATGGGCTTATGAGCCTGAGAGCATAGCATATTATTATCCAGATGCCGAAACACGTTATGTGCCAGGCAGCGGGCCAGGAAATACAATGACAAAAGAAGAAGCTTATGGAATAAATGTTACCACAATAAATCTGTTTTCCGCTTCAAATCTTGGTAAATACAATTTCGAAGGAGTTGTGCCATTGAAATACAAAGGAAAAGAGTTTAGGATACAGGCAACTTTAAACTGGGATTTCACTGGCATAAATGCATATTGGTGGGCACATAGATATGTAAATGATATTGGATGCGAGGGAAATTTAGGAGGAAATTTCGAATTTTTATATTCAGATGGCGTGAAAGTAATATATCCTGATGGAAATGTTAGCGAAAAGTTTTCATGGAAAGCAAATTGGCCAACTGATGGAAAGATTGATTTTGAATTTACCAAAGATAATTCATATCTTGCTTTATGGGGTGGCTCACTAATTGGAGATTCTTCAGTGAGCGGGGAAATAACAAAAGATAAAATAATCGTGAGGAAAAATGTTTCTGGTACTCCTTTGGAATTTGTTTCTGTTACAGGACAATATTTGATAGCAGGCGAAGGAGAAGTTAGTATAGTTCCAGAGATACGTGATGAAAATGGCACACTCATTTTAAAAGGATGGGGAAATTTAACAGATGAAATTCCTCCCGAAGAATGGAAAGATTGGAAGGAATTTGTTCAGGATTTAACCGGAAAAATTGGAAATTATATCTGGACACATAAAATAGAGATAGCAGGTGGAATATTTATAAAAGTAACCACAGGCATACCGGGCTTTGTATTGACAATGCCGGCAAAATATATTGCAAAGGTGTTAGGCTGGATTAGTGTGCCTCCATCTTATGGAGATATACAGCACTTTAAAGAAGTGATGGAAGCATACAATCAATCAACGCATAGCCATGGGCTTATAAAATATGGATATGGCGGGTGTGTTCATTTCTGTAAATTGTATCTCATAACAAATGAAAGTGGAATGAGTGTTTATTTGGCAGAAGGAAAAGCGACGCTGTATGGCAAGAATGAGAGTATTAACATAACAGGAGGGGAGTATGCAACTATCTTAAGCAATGGTTCCATTACAACTCCAAAAACATTTGATGAGGAGGAAATAAAAGAAAGGACTGGATTGACCATGCAAACTTTATGGAAAGCAAAAGAAATTGAATTGAAACAGTATATTCTATGCAAAGAGCTGGATGAAAATGATAGGCCGGTAAAAGCCACAACAAATTTTTCTACCAAAGATACAATATATGCATGGTTGAGTCTTTCAAATACATCACAGGGGGACAAAATAAAATGGATTTTTGAAGGACCTAACAATATAACGGAAGAAATAGACTATACAGTAAACTGGAGTGGCAATGGCTACTGCTATGCATGGTTACCCCTTGATAGCTATGGAAAAAAGGGTGTCGGGCAATGGAAAGTAACAGCATATATCAACGGAGAAAAAGCAGGAGTTGCTTATTTTGATGTTAATGCAAAAACAGGCATGCCAGGTTTTGAACTAATGCTACTAATTCTGGCAATCTTATTGCTTTTAAGGAAGAGGAATTGACTGCTTTTCATTATCTAGATCGACAACATTTCGCCGATTAAATCAGAGATATTTTCGCCGAATTTAGCCTGGATTTTCTGCTGTTTCATCCTTACTTTTCATCATAACACAAACAAATTTAGTACAACAAAAATATTATAGGTATTTTTTATCCTCCAAGAAAGTTTTTTAATATTTTTAGCATCATAACGAGTAAGGTATTATATCTCTCCCAAATATCTGCTCGAGCCATCGAATTATTTGGTTTAGTGAAACCTTTCTATTGAATCGATGCATGTTCGGCATTGATACAATTAATGGATCCGACCATTCACTTTCTTCACCATTTACATCCTTGGCTTTAACCCTTATACTAAAATTTCCTTCTAAAGACCAGTTATGAGATATTGAAACTGTTTTTCCCGAATTAAATGGACCTATCCATTCGCTACTGGTATTATCCCCCCAATCAAATAAATAATATATTTGATCACTATCATAATCTATTGTCCTAGTCGTATAGTTATAGATTACCTTAATTTTTCCAGATGTTGGACCAGCTGGTTTTTCTGGTTTATCTGGGGGAAAATTCATTTTTCCCGTTAAATACGCTTTAATAGGTCGGAATACTGTATCGTTTATGAAATTTACTATTTCATTTTTTAGTTCTTTATCTGTTAATCCATCAGCAACATTTTTTATAAACTCATCATATTTATAAAAAGTATAATTCTCTGCGTAACAGGTATATTTTTGTATTTCTCGAACTCTTTCAGCATCATAATATGGCCAACATGGTTCTCTTGCATAATATGATTTTCTCCAAATATATCCAGACATAGCTTCTAATATAGAAGG
>MTNE01000095.1 GCA_002011355.1 Thermoplasmatales archaeon JdFR-43
GCAAATGCTATTATTCCGGCCAGTGCCAGTGCTATATACAACCTCTTCATTTCTATCACCAGATAAACAGCCCTGCATCATTTATATTAATTTACCAGATTTATTCCATAATCATTCCCAAATCTTTCCCAACTCATTCTAGGCTTAATACAAGCAATATAACCAATGCTAGAGTCTCAAAAAATGGAGGGAAAAATAAAAAGGAATGTAGGAATAAGCCGATAAAGAAGAGTATTTTTTGAATCAGCAATACGCCGATAAAGAAAACAAGGCCAAGAGTAAATGAAGATTTTGTCTTGACAAAGCTATTCAGATATAAAATTAGGAGGGCAAGCAGAAGAAATATATTTATTATCACAAATATAAAAAAGAGAGTGCTGATAATCGGTAAATTCAGCCTTTCCTCTATCCTTTCCTTCCATTTACCTCCAGGTCCATAAGCTGCCTCAACAAAAGAAGATATAACTAGTATACTCAACAGCAAAGCCAATCCAGCTTTTTTCATATTACCTCATCCTCCTTCCCTTTATTTTATTTTTCCCAATTTTTTCCCAAATCTCATAAAAATATTTCATATTTTGCTCCAGTAATTCAGAAATAAAATACATTTTTGCATATCCCTCTCCCATTGATGTAACGAGGCTATTTTTCTCCAGAATTTTTAAATGATGACGTATCGTTTTATAATCCATTTCTAGTTCTTTTGCTAGTTCATTCGCATTCATTGGTTTTTCTGCCAGTTTCTCTATAATTTTCCCTCTGCTTAACCCTCCTGCTGTTGCTGCCAGAAGCCACCACAGTATCTTTTTTACAGGATTCAATAAAAAGAAATGGAGGAGGAGCTTATAATATTTAGGAATTTACCTCAACAACCATTTTCTGGCGGAATTGTTTGACTTCATCCAAGCTCGGCAATTCAATTTTGAACTGTTTCTTCTTTTTCCTGTTGTATTCTTCCTTTCCAATCTCTTTAAGTATTTGTCTTCCTTTCTCTCTGACCTCATCAAGTTTTGCATTTACATTGTCCACAGTATTNCTAAGCATAAATGCCATCCCTGTGAGCAGATTCTTGAAAAATACGGGAAATCCCTCGAACACTATATCTCTCTCCGGTAATCTAACTCTCCATGTTGGCTCTTCCCCAAACTCAGCTACTGGCAGTCCCATTCCTGCTTCCAGCTCATCTGAGAAAGTCGGATCAAGCTGAATCCATTCTCCATCCACATATAACTCTGCACATCCATGTAGGGAATCGAGAAATCCGAGCAGTTCATATGTCTCTCTCAGTATGGGGTCTTCATTTAACATAACATCAGCCATTTCACGAGTTGGAACAAAAGCATAAAGCCTGTATCTTGCTTTTATACCCCCAGCTCTCGCCAAAGCAATTAGAAGAGACATCTGATCCAGGCAGACACCGCCTTTACTTTTGAGTACTCCCACCGCACCAACCATTGGCTTAAATACCAGATATTTTTGATTCTTGACAAAGTAAAATATAGATTTGGCATATTCAATCGGTTCTTTTTCATAAGCGCCAAGTTTTTTTGCCATCGCTCTTATTTCTGGCGAGTCACAGGGGCAGAGACGGGTTGGGCGAAGATATTTTTCATTACTGACTGGTGGCAAATCCTTAAAATCTTCTTTACTAAGCATTTTTGTACTATCATATTTACTCTCGTCTTCAATATGTGCCCATGGGGGTTTTGAAAGGCCAAGCCTCTTTTTCCATGCATTTAGATTTCTTGCCACAGCCTTTGGGTTCCTAGCTACAACATATGAAAGAGGTCCCAACGTTTTTAAAAAATTCTTCATAAGAGGCATCGGAGGAATATCTCCTAAATCCACTCTCTCTTTTAGCCATCCCATTTCATCACCTCATTCCTTCAACCATCAGTTCACGCATTAGGTTTCCGCATCCTTTGGCCTCTGCTCCAGCCATTCTGCTTATCTCTCCTTTTATCACAATTCCCTCTCTTCCACACTCTGGGCATGCTTCCATAAGCTTGACTTTATCTCCAGTAATTATGAAGCCTGGATAACTGTTGGCAGCTGGATCCAAAAAGGCGAATCTTCCTTCCTCGCCATATGAAACGGGCTCATAATTTTCATCAAGCACTATTGGATGAATCCATGGAGGGAAATGCTTGTATCTTGCTTCACAATCTAATGCCAAGCCATTCATTTCAGACATTCCATAAACATCTCTATAGTTGTTAGTTTCTATGCCGAAAAATTCCTCTATTTTCTTTGCCATTTCAGCTGATGATATCTTTATGTTTTCATGTATCTTCCATCCACCTCCCGTTATTATGACTGAATTGCTTTCTCCAAGGTTTAGATAAACGCCCTGCTCCTCCATTATCTTCATCAAATCATATAACTGGAATGGAAAAGTAATCATGTAAATCTGCTTGCCTTTCTTATCCATTTCCTCCAGAAGTTTCAAAAGCTTAAGCTGCCCTTTGTGCATGGCCTTCTTTATTACCATCAATTTTAACTTATCCCCCATTCCATTAACCTGTCCGGACATTATCCTTATTATGTCTATGCTAAGAGGCCTTTCTGTCAAAAAATGGCGATGGTTTTCATCGAATATTCTTGTTCCCTCTGCAACCCATCTTCCCATAGTTAAATGGGTTTTAATAGGCCCCGGGTATATAATATGGGCATCATCAGCTGGAGGATATATTGTAAACAGCAAAATTTTATCCGCAGAATAAAACATCCTCTTCCTTGTTATCTCGTCTCTGAACATGAAACTGAATTTTCCTGTTGTACCAGAAGAATGAGTAACAATGCCATTTAGCTTTTTCTCCGCCCATACCAGAAAGTCCTGGAGTTTTTTTCCATTGAAATCGTAAGTTCCTATGTCAACTGAGGAAATTTTATAGAGCCATTCATATAATTTTCTTGGTTCTTCATCTGGATANTCTTTAAAGAATTTATCTGGGATTAAGGGGATTTTATTGAAATCATTGATGCTTTTAATGTCATCAGGAGTAACATTATTTTCTTTGCAGTATTTGTGATAAAACAGATTGTTTGTGNAGTGGTGAAGAAATGCTTCTTTTATTGCTTTAAACCTGCTCTCTTGGATCTTCTTCGAGTCATAAAGATAGTAGTCATCCAGTCCATAAATAAGTTTATCCACTTCCTTCCATTTTTCAGGGGGAAGGTAAAATATTTCCCTTAGCCTATTTAATAAACGATTCATGTTGCCAATATATGTACAAAATATAATATTTCTTTAAAGAATAATTAAGCCAAATTAAAAAAGTTTTTACCAACATCGAAAAATTTCAAAAAAATTATATANTCCACCCTGAATGAGTGCTGGAGGGGATTAATGTGGATGTGAGAAAAAAGGTATTGTTAATAGGGATAACAGTGGCAGTGNTATCTGCAGCTGTTGCAACACAGTATGCGAGAATAACAATAGGCTATGAATTCAGTGTTGTACATCCATCTAATGGATTTATAAGATTTGTTGCAATGGATAACTCTANAGATGGTCGAAGGCTGTTGAGGATAGAGGATAATAATACAGCGACAATGACTATCAAATTTGGAGATATACCTAAGGGGATGAATAAGACGTATACTGCAGCATTTGCGATAGTGAATGAAGAGGGTTTCCCGGTAAATATTACAGGNGTNTCGGTGAGTGGAACAGGAGCAAGTTTCATGAGGATATGGCTCCACTCTGATCCAACTGTTGATGCAACAGGTGAAGCTGCAACTGCCAAGCTCTTAATCTGGGATGGCTCAGCATCGCAAGGCTACTGGATTCTCGATACGGGAGACATGGACAATTCAACAATGGAAACAACTTCCACACCTTGGGATACAGACGATAATATCAGATATGCTGCCGACACACCATCTGCAATAAATGGTTCAACAGATTTTGTCTGGGTGCAGATTTCCATAGATACAAGTGGGGCAACAAAGGGTACAACATATACTGGTTCGATAGAATTCCAGTTTAAGGCAGAAACGTAATGGGACCTAGAAAAAAGATACTGCTGCTGCTTGCCATTGCAATTATATTGGCGGCTATAGCGGCGCTGCTGACACTACCATGAAAAAGAAGTTGGCAA
>MTNE01000154.1 GCA_002011355.1 Thermoplasmatales archaeon JdFR-43
ACCAGCACTTTACTCACATCTTTTAATTTCTCCGTAAGCAAAAACCCCTCCTCCTACTGGAAACAATGTTTCCTTTGAAGCAGCATTTATCATTTCCTGCATNGTATCAATAGCTCTGTTATAGTCTTCAATCAGTCTCTCTATGATTTCTACCTCTCCGTAAATCTCTTCTGCCTGCTCCTGGTATCTCTGCAGCAGATAGAGTTGCTTGTTAAATTCTTCCTCATTCATTTTTCTCTCTCCAATATGTATTTTACAACAGGGTCCTCTATTTCATCTTTTTGCAGTTCCTTTATTTCAGCTATTTTAATGAATCTCCTCTTAACTTTATGTCTGCTCCCAATTATCGATAAAATTTTCTCCCTTACTACCTCTTCGTTCTCTCCCACAACTTCCTTGCTGAAAGGCTGCCACACATTCTTCATTAAAAACTCTCCTTTTACTCTATATGCCTTCATTTCAACCACCTATCAAATCCAGCGCATCCTCTATCCTATTTAATTCAATTCCAGTTGTATTTATGCCTGTTATGGCTCCATGGCTATTTGCCACCAAGCCTGCTCCAACATACGGCATTCCATGATTGACAGTGCCTATCTTAACTTCCACGCCAAGCACCTCTTCAAGCATCTTCTTTTCATCTTCTTCCACTTTCGGATGGCACAGCACCCCTTTATTTGTCGCCACAGCCGCCATGCCAACTGTATTGAGCCCTGCTATAGTGGATTTTTTTATCTCCACATCAAGAATTTCTTTTATCTTTTTAACTGTTTCATCCTTAATCAGCGGGTGGATTATGGCTCCATAATCATTNGNCAGTATGTTATTGCCAGCGGCATTATANTTATCNTCTATTATTAATATCTCTCCTTTAAAGTTTTTTTCAATAACAGCAAGCTCATCCTCATCAATAAAATCCGTTAGAATCATCCCATGAGAATTTACTGCAATAAGAGAACCGATTATTGAGCTTCCTCCTATGGTTAATTCAACAACCTTAACTTTTAATGCCTCTTCTATTTCCTTTAAATCCTTCTGCCGCAGGAACGGCTGAACAAACGCAATCTCATCATTGGCTTTGCAATAAACACCCACATGCGGATTCCCATTGAAATCTACTCTTTTCAGCATGGTAGCACTATTGTTCCTCCTTTGCCTCTTCTTTTTCCTCTTCCTCTTTTGCTACCTTTTCTTCCTCTTTTGGAGCCTTTGCTTCTTCTACTCCTTTCTCCTCTTTCTTCACTTCTTCGATAACCTCCTCTTTTACTTCTTCCTCGACTTTCTCCGTCTTTTTCTCTTCTGCCTCCTCTTCTTTTACTTTTTCTTTAGCTTTTTCTACTTCTTCTGTTATCTCTTCAGCTTCTTTTTCCTCTTCTTCAACCTTTTTTATCTCCTCCTTTTTATCTACGACTTTTTCTTCTTCAGGCTCTTTTATCTCTTCCTCAGTTTCCTTAATTTCCACCTTTTCTTCCTCGGACTCCTCTGGAATTTCCTCCTCCACTACTTCCGCTTCTGCTTCTTTCTCGGCTACCTCTTTTACTTCCTCCTCGCCCTCCTCTTCCTCGATTTCCTCCTTCCTTTCTTTTGCCTCTTCGATCTCCTTCTTTTCCTCCTTTACTTTCTTCTTTTTCTTCTCTTTTTCCTCTGGCAGTTTCACTTCCGCCTCTGGTGTATAAGCCCATACAACATCCTCCATTTTTACTGCTTTTACTCTAACTTTACTCGGGATTTTTTTAATACCTCTTTCCCATACTAACTCATTCAAACTACTATCAATTTTAACTTCTTCCACTTTCATGTGGCGCGCCAAAAATTCTTTTATTTCTTTTATCGCTCTTTTCGCTCTTTTTGTGCGTGGCACCGACTTTGCTTTCATCAAAGGAATTGTATAAATNCTCTCTTCCATCCTTATCACCTCTTCAATTTATTGCGTCTCCAATGTCTCCTTTTTGGATGTTGCAGAAAGCGGCGATTTGTCCGCATTATTATCCAAGCTGGTACNCTTCTGTTACTTTTCATTGCTTTCAATAATCTCTTTTTCTTTGCAACATGTTTATTTCTTGCCATTTTATATCCTCCTTATTTTTATATCTCTCTTTTTCGGTAACAAGCTCTTTATCAATAACTTTAATACCTCATCAGTGATGCGTTCCTTAATTCTACCCATCTGATATAGCCTGATAATTTGCATTTCAATATATTCCGCCTCTTCAGGCTTTGCCATTCTTATCCTTTCAAGTCTTGCCCTTGCATCTGCATCTAGTAAATGCCTTAGCAAAGCCTTTTTCTGAGCCTCCATTATCTCCTTTTCAGCCTGCATTCTCTGTTCTTCTTCCATCTGCCTCTGCATCTGCTCAAGCATTCTTCTCTTTATTTCCTCGGTATCATTCATATCTTCTCACTTTCCAATTATTATATAAAGTTTCCTATTTCCTTAGCTACTTCATGAGCTGTATTGTCCACTAATGATTGTCCTTTTGAAGTCACTTTCCTTCCCTTGCCTTCTACAGTCTCAACCAGTCCCAATTCTTCAAGTTGCTGCAGAGCTTTTCTTGCTATTGAGCCACTTCCTTTAACATGTTTATATGGCTTCACTCTTCTATCTCTTCTTCCTCCATATAGGCCCCGTAACCTTGATACGCCGATTGGGCCGCGCATATACACTTTCCTAAGAATTGAAGCAACCCTGATATACCACCAGTCGGGGTCTTCAGGTGGTCTTTCTTTATGGGCTCCAGTCTTTACCCATTTAGCCCATTCTGGAGGCTCTATTTTAAAGTCATTTTTTAGCTTTTCAGCTAACTTTTTGATTAATGGCTCAGCTGGTACATCATAGGCGGTAGTCATTGCAACCCAATACAAAAGTGATATATAAAAATAATTCTCGCTACAGTATGTCCGAAACTAGTACTACAAATGCCATACAATTTGTGGTGAATACAATGTTTTAATACAAAATCTTTAAATCAAAAAATAAATTAGAAATAAATGAGAAAGTTGGGGAGTATATTTGTTATCTTTCTAATCATTTGTACACCCTTTACAGTTATTTCTAAAGATTTTCATGATAAAAAAGTAATAATTGAATGTTTCAACGGAGAAAAAGAAGAAACTAAAGAAATACCTTTAAGAAAAGCCACCCTTATTTACAAAAAAGTAAGAGAAATAGAAAAGAGTGATCTAAAAGTTAAATTAGTATTGATAGAGGAACTAAAAAAATTTTTGGAAGAGGAAGATATAATTTCAATTCCTCATTACAATCTAAAGTTGTTCAATGGTGAAAATTTTTCATATAATGTTTTCTGTTTTATTTATGGGACTTCTCGTATGCTCATTAACATCTTACTCCGTCATATCATTACTCAAATCATTCCTCAACTTTTTATAATCTCGGCCTCAATCATGCCACACATTTTAATGGCATTTTCGATATATCTATCGATTGATGGAGAAATAGAAACGCTTGGTATGCTTGGCAAATGGAAACAGGAAGGTGTTATTTTGGGATTAATGCTTGGATTTGTTGGTATTAAATTATGTCTTCCTCCTCCATTTTCCCTTGATAAACCGTATATAATATTTGGTTCATGTGCAGCAGTTTTAGGCATAAAACTTCCTATTACTCCATAAAATCAATGTTTGCAATTTTTCGATTAATTTTTATAAAGTATTCTATTAAAAAATGACATGACACTCATGGTTAAATTAAGGATAAGGAAAAAATTATTTTATTTCTTCCTTTATTCAACTATCATNCTTCTGAGTGTTTTGCCTCTGGCTCTTAAACAGCCATTTCAAAATTTTTATATGAATTTATTTAGAATAGTAACTCCACTGATTATTTTATTTTTCATTGCTAGGATATANGAATACAAAGGTGATAAATATCAAGATATAAAATACAAGGATATTGCAATTTTTCTAGGAGCTACCATATTTTTATTCTGGATTGGAGAAATAATATCTATATATTGCATGGAAATTGGAGAAAGCTCTTCTCTAGGAGCTTTATTTTATTTTGTGGCATATTTTCCCGTATTTTACCTAATTTTTAAGTATATTGTGCCATATGTAAAACAACTCAAAAT
>MTNE01000093.1 GCA_002011355.1 Thermoplasmatales archaeon JdFR-43
AAAATAGAGGCTGAAGGAGTTATTGTGGAAGTTACAGATGGAAAAATAAATTTTGAGGGAAAGGAAACAACATTCAAAATATCCGGAGTGATAAGCAGAGAAAATGTTGCATATGCCACAGAATTCACATGTAAAATATCTCCTGTTACTTATCCAAAATTTGTCGTTACAGATGTAGAAGAATTATTCAATAATTTAAAGCCNATTGAGGAAGCAGAGANGGAAGAACCAGAAAAACCAAAAAAGGCGAAGAAACGCTAAAACCTTATTTTTAAAAATTCGGGTTTTTTCTTTCTGGTAGGTATCCTGAAATATAAAGTGAATTTCAATCCCTTTCCTCTTGCTCCATCCAGCTCAATTTTTCCTTCATATCTTTTCATCAGCTTCTTAACTATGTAAAGGCCTAGGCCGCTTCCGCTGCCGCCCTTCCTCCATCCTTCCTCAAATATTTTTTCTTTGTTTTCTTCGTCTATTCCTTTTCCGTCGTCTTCAAAATATACCTTGTAGAAGCTACCCTCTCTCTCGCCATATATTCTGATATTTTTGCATTTTGCATGCTCGATTGAATTTTTTATGAGATTTGAGAATATCTCTCCAACAAATTCATCTGCTTCTACTGCTACATCATCAATATTACAGTGAATTTCTATGCCCTTTTTCTTAGCACTTTCTTCGTATGACTTGCATATGTTCTTGATGACATCGTTAATATTCACTTCAAATAGCTCTCCTTTTGTTTTTCTTATCTCTTCTGCCTTCCTCACATTTTCAATAAGCTTGTTTGAATCTGCAATAACATGTTTTATTTTTTCAATAAGCGTTTTCTGCTTTTTGGTTAAATTTGTTTTTTCCAGCAATCCAATATATCCCATTGCAATNTCATTTTTATTGAATATGTCGTGGCGAAGTAAAGAATTATAAAATTCCGCTTCTCTTTCCTTTTCCTTTTCGTAAGTTATATCCTCAATTATAACAATTATCTCTCCATTTACTCTTCTGGCATGTTCCTTTGCTATGATTTCTCTATCTTTACCCTTCCATTTACTTATGAAATTTTCAACTATTCCTTGTTTTAATTTCTCAAAAAATTCATCTCTATTTTCTGCGAATTCATCTATATTTTTATTTACTATCTCTTCTATTCTCAGTCCCGTTATCTCCTCAAATTTTCTGTTTGCATACAGTATTCTACCATTTTCATCTATTTTATAGACTGCAAAATCCTGTAAGATTTTGCATATATCTTCCATCGATTCTATAGATTTTGAGGCTGTTATTGAAATAAATTTTAGGAAATTGTAGTTTACTCCATCTATTTCTTCATATACTCTAATTTCTCCTACACTTTCCCCCCTTTTAAAAATCGGAAATACATGAATTGCATCTTCTTCCTGCTCACCATATTGCATATCAAAAAGTTTCAAAGAATATTTTATTCCTAAATTTTCCATTGCTTCTTTCACTTTATCAAATAGTTCATTTACATTTCTTGCATCTATCACGTCTTCAAGTAATCTGTAAAAATCTTCTTCTATAAAAAATTCCAGCCATTGGGTAGCTTTAATCTTTATTTTTGCCTCTTTTTCATTTATGAATATCTTCCCTTCATATTCTCCCTTTTCAATCGCCGATTCTATAATGTCCATCAGTTTTTCTTTTTCATCTACTATATCAAATATATTTCTCCCTTCAATTTCTTCCCATTCCTCTCTTGCGTATATTACATTGCCAAGAAAATCAGACACAAACGAAGGCTCCTCTTTTTTAATTTCTTTTGCAATTCCATATATATCTTCTCCTATTTTTGTAAATTTAAAGTGAAAAACACGATAAACATCATCTGTTTTGAGCCTGAGAACACCATCTGCTTTTCCACTTCTGGATACCTCAATAAATAATTTAGCAGCTTTTTTTCTATCCTCTTCGCTTACAANATTTAAAAAAGAACCCTCTATTTCTTCATCAAATCCAGCTACTTCTACAACGTTACCTTTGTTGTCAAACTTGAAAATCGAATATCCGTCCAGCAGTTTAAGAATCTCTTCCACTAAGAAAAATTACCCCATTATATATAAAACTTGTGAGGGGATGACATAGCAATTATTCAATTCTCCAAATTGCTTCAACTGGCTTTTCATACTTTATTAAACCAAAAAAAATTTTNCCCTCTATTTTCCCTTTTATGCTGAGGCTGAAATCAAAGCTCTTAATTGCTTCTATAATGCTTTTAGCTATTTGTCCATAATAAAGAATCAATGGAGTATCGAGATCACTGTAAGATTTTGCCTCTATATTTATCTTTTCAAATCTTATTCTGCCAGTTGAAACATTCAGTATATAAATATCAAAATCTCCTTGCAGACTCTTAATTTCCTTGCTTTCATTGTTATATAGCCTCATACTTATATTGATAACAATATTTGGCCATATTTTCTCTACNTCCACATCATAAATTTCTATTTTTACGTTTTTTATTGCCTTTACTTCCATATATGTATTAACAAAAAGAGCCGCTAGTATGACTGNAACTACAGAAAAAATTACCACAATTTTTTTCATTAAAAATCAAATAAACTTCTCTGCTTAAATGTTTTTGCAAATTTTTTGTATTTTTCCAAAGCATTTTTCACCCTATCTTTGCTAAATTGATGTTCTTCACATAGCAGCTCTATAGCTCTCTCTTCGTCAACTTCCTCCCATGATAACTCATAATCTTCGTTTACTTCTGGCTCTAAAAATATTTTTCTCACTTCTTCATAATTCTCTATTTTTTCTATCACGCCATTTTTCATTAAATTTTCTATGTTTCCATGTTTTTTTATCAGCTGCAAAGCTTTCTTTGGGCCAATGCCTTTTATCCCATCATTAAAATCTGTGCCAATCAGAATAGCAATATCCACAAGCTGCTCTCTTGTGATACCATTTTCTTCCAGCACTTTTTCAAGCTCTATTTCTTCAGGTGATACCTCTATCCATATCTGTTTATCTGGTAATTTCCTTTTTCCAGTTATCGCCAGATTTCTTACTAGCCGAACAGCGCCAAAAAGAAGAGAATCAAAGTCTTGGGAAGCGACAGCATACACATCTCCTTTTGCATTCATGTATGCAGCCTGCTCTTCCCCTTCTCTTTTTGCGTCAACATATGGTATGCCTAATGCTTCGAGCAACTTTTTTGCTTCTTGGACTTTCTCTGCATCTATTCTACTGGTTCTCTGTGCTTTTTTAAATGCTTCTTCAATATCTCCTGCTTCAAGAGCTGCAATCCATTCCTTTTCAGCCTCTTCTCTCGCCTCCTTTCTTTCTTCAAGTGTCCTCAATTTTAAAGGATGGGGCTTGCCGTCGAATATGTATACAGGTTTTATTCCTGCTTCAACCAGATTTGCTGTTCTATAAAGCAGGCCAGAAAGATGAGAAGTTATTCTGCCCTGAGCATCTTTCAAAGGAGTGCCATCTCTCTGACGAATGATTGATAGGAACTGGTGTATTGTATTATATGCATCTATAGCTACAACTTTCCCTTTCAAGTCATGGAAGCTTATCTGCTTTGCCTTTACCAAAGGTTTCAAATCTACTCCCATTTTATCTCAAAGCTCATCCATTCCACTTTTTTATCTTCAACCAGTTTTTTAATTTTCTTCTGTTCCTGACTCAACTTGCTATTGGCGGATTTAAATTCAACAAAAATTATCTTGTCATCTTCAAATTGAATGCCGTCTATGGGGGAGCCAATGAAGCGGAAGCGACGAGCATCATATGGATAATATTTCATAAAAGGAGCAAATTGCTCTGTTATTTTGCCATACAGAGAAGCCATACTTCTTTTCTTTTCTTCCAGTTCCTTTCTTTCCATTTTTAAAGGAACTGCAACTTTCCTGTATATGATGGTAATACCCGCTAGAAAGCCAATGAGTATGCCAATCATAAAAATCCAGAATATCATGAATGGATCCATTTTAACCCATTTCATACAACTTTGCCTGCCTTAAATCTTTTTCTGCCCTTTAAATCTATATTTTATCAAAAACTTCAGATTTC
>MTNE01000190.1 GCA_002011355.1 Thermoplasmatales archaeon JdFR-43
TCCATCTTTCACTTTTACTGTATAAATTTGGTGCCTTCCTATGGTGGATGATATGCTTTTCGCCAGTATAACCTCCTCTCTTTTTAGCTCGAGCGGGAGGCGGGCCATTTTTCTTATGGATGGAAGTAAAAGCACGTAAGCATTGGTGAGGCATGATGTTGGATAACCAGGCATTCCTAAGATAAGTGTCTTGCCAATTATACCACATATTGTTGGCTTACCTGGCTTAACAGCAATTCCATGGAAAAGGAGTTTGCCCTTCTTTTCGATAACCCCTGCCAGTATATCTCTTTCCCCTACGCTACTCCCACCAGAAAAAATTGCATAATCAGCTTTCCTTGCCCTTTCAATGGCTTCCTCNATTGCTTCTCTTTCATCATCCACAACTCTATTTATTTTAACTTCCGCTCCAGCTTTTTTCAGAAGGGAAGCAAGAGTGTATGAATTTATATCATATATTTTTCCTTNCNCCAGCTTTTTCCCTGGCTCAACAACTTCTTTGCCAGTGGGAAAAATCTCCACCTTTGGCTTTTCATAAACTTTAACCCTTTCTATTCCAAGAGCAGCAAGCACCCCTATTTTCGAAGGATTCAAAACCTCGCCTCTTTTCAAAACTTTCTGCCCCTCTTTTATATCTGCATCTTCCTTAGATACGTTGGCGCCAGGATAAACTGGCTTGTATATGGCAACCATATCGCCCTGTCTTTCAGTATCCTCAACCATTACAACAGCATCACTTCCATCAGGCAAAACAGCGCCTGTGGCAATTTGGATGCATTCGCCTTCGCCTATTTTTTTCCTGCCTCCCTCTCCCGCAAATATCTTGCCTACAACACGGAGCTTTTTTGGATTGGTTAAAGAGGCATTGAAGGTATCCTCAGCCCTGACAGCATATCCGTCCATTGCAGCTCTTTTAAAGCCGGGAACATTGAAAGGGGCATAAATATCGGCAGCAAGAACTCTGTCGACGGCATCAACTATATCTACCTCCTCACTTCTTTCCATTTCCTGTGTATTTTCCGTTATGATTTTCTTTGCCTCTTCAAAACTTATTAGCTGGCGAAATGGCTTCATTTCCTCGCCTCCCATAAAATGTGACCACATTCCTCCAGTATAATTTTTTCCATTGCAAGCTTTGCAGCATTTTTTGAGCCAGGAATACAGAATATTGCTTTTTTTCTCACTATACCTGCTGTAGCTCTACTTAACATAGCTGCCGTTCCTATCTCCTGCATACTCAACATTCTAAACATTTCTCCAAAGCCGGGCAATTCCTTTTCTAAGAAGGGTTTTATAGTATCGACGGTCACATCTTTTGATGATATGCCTGTTCCTCCGCAAAATATGATGGCATCCACATCATTTCTGTCAAGCAATTCCTTCATTGTGTTTTCAATCTCTCTCCCGTCATTTCTTATGATTCTGTATTCCGCTATGCTGTGCCCCCCTTTTTTCGCCATTTCTTTAATCATCATCCCGCTTTCATCTGTTGATTCATTTCTGCTATCACTTACAGTAATCACAGCAAATGAAATGTTTTGAATGGCATGTTTTTTATGCTCCTCTACCCCCATTTCACTCGCCTCTCATCTTCTCAATAACTCTTATGCCGTGTATGAATGTTGCTGGATATTGCCCTTGTTCATCCTTCTCCATGTACTTTACCATATCCCATATAGTTAGCAGGGCAATCATTACGCCATGCAATGCCTCCATTTCCACACCTGTTTTATAACTCGCCTTTACCATGCATCGGGAGACAACATCATTTCCTTCAATAAAAAATTCTACAGAAGCGGAGGTGATAGGCAAAGGGTGACAATGAGGAATGGCAAGGAAAGTTCTTTTGATAGCAATTAAAGCCGCTGCCTCAGCTACGGCAAAAACGTCTCCCTTTTTCACCTTCCTTTCTTTAATTGCTTTTATGCTCTCATCGCTTAGCCTGATTTTTCCCTCAGCAATCGCAATTCTTTCAACATTTTCCTTACCAGATATATCTATCATTCCCAACATATCACCTCCAGTAGGGGTAGCGATTTTCAACAGCCTTCTCAAATAGCAAGATTATTTCTTCCATGGTAGCACCTTTCCTTATTGGCGTTATCACATCCACAAGCCCATTGTTATGCATTAAGCAAGGCTTTAACTTGCCATCACTTGTAATCCGCAGCCTTGTACATGCCGCGCAGAAAGCAGAGTTATGGATGGGACGAACCACTTCTATCTCTCTTTCATTTCCTTCATCATCGAGCAGTGTATATATATTGCGGCGGTGCATATGGCGTTGCTTTATTTTTATGGCTTTCGAAGCAATATATGTCTCAATATGAGAAATGTCATTGCTCCCTCNCTTTCCAATATTCACCATCTCGATTATCTGTGGCATGGCTCCGAGTTTCCATATTGTTTTGACAGTTTCCATTATTTCTTTTAGGGGCAGGACGGCAACAATATTCACCTTAACGGGCTTTAATCCTGCTGCCACCGCCTCCTTTATGCCATTTACCACCTCATTGAGCATATCTTCGCCAGTTATCTCTTCATACTTTTTTCTATCAACTGTATCCAAGCTTATGTTTATCCTATTTAGCCCTGCCGCCTTAAGTTCCTTAGCCATTAAAGCAAGAAGTGTGCCATTTGTTGTTATGGATACATCATGCATATATTTACTGGCTCTCGCAACTATATTAAGTATATCTTCTCGAAGCAATGGTTCTCCTCCTGTAAATTTAACAGATTTTATGCCTACTTTGCTCGCCACTTTAAGCAAAATTTCTATTTCATCTGCTGTCATTTCCTGCTTCGTAGCCTTCTGTCCTTCATTATGACAGTAGAAGCAATGGAGATTGCATCTGCTGGTTAAAGAAATTCGAATGCTTTTGACTGGCCTACCATATCTATCCACAAGCATTTTTCACCTGAATAAATTAACGTTTTGTGCTTTAAATATGAGGTAAATTTCCTTACCAATTTCAATACCCATTTCCTCGAAGGATTGTCTTGTAATATGAACTACAAAGTCCACGCCGCAATCCACCNCTAGCCTTATAAGCGAACCAATATCGATGATTGCTTTAACCTTTCCCTTTATACAATTCCTTGCACTACTCTCAATTTTTTGCTTTGAAACTATTATATCTTCTGGCCTTATACTGGCATATCTGGCATCCGACACATTCATAGAAGATATTAATTCAACGCCATCGCATATGAAATGGGTTACATTGCCTTTTCTTTCTNCTCTTCCATGAAATATGTTTTCAACGCCTACAAACTGAGCAATGAATTTTGATGCTGGTTTCCTGAACACTTCCTCAGGCTTTCCTATCTGTAGAATTTTGCCTTCATTCATGACAGCGATTCTGTCAGCAAGAAGCATTGCATCCTCTCTGCTATGGGTAACATGCACCACAGTTANTCCACTTTTTTCATGCATGTCCTTTATTTCTCTTCTTATTTTAGCCCTCATTCCAGGATCAAGGGCACTCAGTGGCTCATCGAGCAAAAGTATTTTTGGTTCTATGGCCATTGCCCTCGCTATTGCAACACGCTGCTTTTCTCCACCACTCAAATTCTCTGGATAGCGATGGAGTAGATGTTTTATTCTATACATCCTAGCCAGCTCCTCTATCTTTTTTTCTATTTCGCTCTGCTCTGCTCCTCTCATTTTCAATCCGTATGCTATATTTTCCTTAACACTCAGATGGGGAAAAAGCATGTAATCCTGATAGACGAAGCCAATGTTTCTCTCCGCTGAAGGCAGCAAGGTAACATCTTTGCCATCTATGTATATTCTGCCTTTGTCAGGATGATAAAATCCGGCTATTAACTCAAGCAAAAGCGTTTTTCCTGCCCCTGTGGGGCCCAGAACAACAAAATATTCGCCTTTCTCCACCTTGAGGCTAATATCATGTAGCATGAAATTATCCCATTTTTTTGAAACATTCTCAATCCTTATCATATCTCTTCCACCTTGCCGATAGCAGGCGCAGCGAAATAAAAATCACAACACATATGAGCAGGAGTAA
>MTNE01000089.1 GCA_002011355.1 Thermoplasmatales archaeon JdFR-43
TCTATTGAACTTTTTAGAAAGATTTATTACCTTTTTCCTAATAATTTTCAGATAATTATGAGAGAGGACACTTATAAAAAAATCCTTAGCGACCTGGAAGCGGAGGCAGATATAGAGGGGAGTTGTATAGTTTCAAGAGATGGCATTCTGATTTACTCCAGCATGAAAAATATACATGCGGAGGCTTTTGCAGCGATGCTTGCAACTCTTTTGAGCTCTGCTGAAGTAGCAATGGATGAGATAAAAGCAGGTGTACCAAAAAAAGTGGTTGTGGATGGTAAAAACAGGAAAATAGTGGTTATAGGCGCTGGAGCAAACGCCTTGCTCGCATCAGTAACTCATGCAGATGCTGATGACATATACGAAGCAATGGAGGCGGCAGCAAGAAAAATTGATAAAACCTTGTGTGAGAAAAAATGATTGAAACAGGTATACCGAAGCTGGATGAATATCTGAAGGGAATACCTGAAGGCAAATCTCTTGTTTTTTATATTGAGCCAGGCGTTGAAGAGAGTAATATCGGCATACATGTATTGCATCATAACTTAGAAAGAGGATTGTATGGAATATATGTTGTATCAGAAAGTTCTCCAAAAAATGTGGAGAAAAAATTCCGGGAATTTAACTGGGATGTTAAAAAATATGATAAACTCATTGTCATAGATGGATATTCTTCTTTAATAGGAGCTCCTTCAGAAGAAAAATATATTGTGGAAGAGCCACATGACATTAGGAGCTATGAAGATGTTCTGCTGGAAGTAATGGAAAAGATAGAAGGAAAAGGTGTAATGGTTTTTGATTCTCTCTCAAACATAATGGATATGTGTGGAGAAAGAGAAACACTCGAAGGAATAGAAAGGATAAATAAGGATGTTGGAAGTTCTGGATTTGTCACAATTTACAATTTCATTGCATGGCCATACAAGGAGGCAATAATTTACAGAATGAAAAGATTGTTTAATGCCATTATAGAAGTAAATGTGGTTGAGGACGTGGTAANTAGGCAAAGAATGCAGATAAAAAAAGTTGATTGGAATGGAGNAGAAGGCAAAAAATTTGAATTTAAAATATTTAAGCCAGAGGGCATCAGAATATATATTCCAAAAATCAGCGTAATAGGCCCCTTCCAGGCAGGCAAAACAACATTTATAAAAGCGATAGCAAAAAATTTCACTCCTGTCGAAAGGCTGGGAGCAACTGTTGGTGTGGAACATGGAACAGTGGATTATAAAGATTACAGAGCTGAAATTTTTGGGATACCTGGTCAAGAAAGATTTCTTCCTCTGCTGGACAAACTCGGTTCTTCATCCAATGGAGTATTTCTTGTTATAGACTCAACAAAACCAGAAGAATTCAACCTAGCAAAAAAAATGCTGGAAAAATTCTCTGGTGTGCCTTATGTAATTGTTGCAAATAAACAGGATTTGCCAGGGGCACTCAAAAAAGAGGAGATAAGGGAAAAAATAGGGTTACCAGATGCTTCTGTGNTAGAAACAATAGCTAAAGAAGGTAAGGGAGTATATGAAGCTTTTGAAATGTTGGCCGAAAAAATAATGGAGTGTTTAAATGCTAGCTAAAACAGGAATAGATAGGTTAGATGAATTGCTTAAAGGAGGAATACCTTTAAAAAGTAATGTTTTGATATATTCTCCTCCTTTTATTGGAAGGGAAATCATCCTAAAGAGATTTGCACTTTCTGGCTTGCAGGGAGGAGACACAATTCTTTTTGTTTTAACAGACAAATCCTTCCAAGATATGCGGGAAGAAATGAAAAAACTTGATAAAAAATATGAGAAATATGAGGAGGANGGGAGAGTAAGATACATAGATGTTTATTCTCCGAGCGTTGAGATAAAGGAGGAAAGTGAATGGGTTATTTTTGTTGATAGCCCAATAAATAGGGAAAGAATTGCCTCTTCAGTTATCCAAACATTAAAAGAAAAGGAGGGCAAATACAGAGTTATATTTGATTCCTTATCTACTCTAATAGTATATTCTGATGCAAAAGCTGTTTTCAGGTTTTTGCAGGTGTTAAGTGGAATATGCAAAAGAATGGGAGCAACTTCAATGTTCAGTATGACAAGAGGGATGCATGAAGAGATAGAGGTTCAAACAATAAAACATCTGATGGATGGCGTAATAGAATTGCGGGAAGAGGGAGCCAGGCTCCAGATTCGTGTCCAAGGATGTGGAGAAGTCATATCCCGCCACTGGATCGATTATCTGCTAGAGGGAGAGGAAATAAAACTGACTGGAGCATTCAGGATGGGAAGAGTTGCTTAAAGAGATATCAGAAACAATAACAGAAACAAAAATAGAATAATGGTAGCAACAATTATCAAAATTTTTGCTATTGTTAAATCACTTGAAAAAATTACTGGAATAGGGCCTATAAATACAACGCCACCAGCCTTCTTTTCCATTTTTTCAGGTATTGAAACCTCTTTCATCTCAGATTTGAAAGGAAAAGAGAAAATAAAAAGAATGAATGAGAGAAAAATCAATAATATGCCAAAAAAACTTAGTATTCCACTTCCAGCAATAAAAGGAAATATGATGAATATACCAGCTTCTGCTTCTCCCTTAATAAATGCAATTAAAAGTAGAACAATACCCAAAATGAAGAAAATAGTAGGCAATCTACTTTCCATATCTTCTCTGCCTCCTCTGGTAGGATTGTATGGCTTTTAAAAAATCTGTTTTTTTGAAAGATGGCCAGTAAACATCTGCAAAATATAGCTCTGAATAGGCAAGCTGCCATAGCAGAAAATTTGATATTCTTTCTTCTCCAGATGTTCTCAAAACCAAATCTGGATCAGGTATCGGGAGATGGGAAGTATATAAATAGGAAGAAATAAGTTCCTTATCTATATTTTCTGGCTTTATCTTGCCTTTTTTGATATCTTTTGCTATTTTCCTAACTGCTTCAACTATTTCTTCCCTCCCCCCATAACCAATAGCGATGTTAAAGAAATATTTGTCGTTGTCCTTTGTCTTTTCCATAACTTCCATTGCCGCCTTTTTAACATTCTCAGGCAGCAAATCAATTTGCCCTATAACCTTTATCCTTACTTTATTTTCCATTGTTCTCTCATCATTTGCAAGTTTTTTCAAATCCTGCTCAAATAAATTCATCAGGTGTTCCACTTCTTCTTTTGGTCTTTTAAAATTATCTGTTGAAAATGCAAACACTGTCAGGATTTTAATGCCCAGTTCGTGACACCATTCTACCACTTCCTCCAGCTTATCCTTACCCATTTCATGCCCCTTATATGGGGGCATTCCCTGCATCAATGCATATCTTCTATTCCCATCCATGATTATAGCAATATGCTGTGGAATTGGATATTTCTTTATATCCTCCATCATTTTTTTTGCAATTATTCTTTCCATCTCTCTGTAAATTATTTTGAAAAGTTTGTTGTATTTTATCTGATTGATTACCTGTCTTGCAAAGTTCGTCTCTATTGCCTTTTCGCCTATCCTCTCCAGCCTTTTTCTGAGCATCCTAATTAAATAAGCACCTTTCTTTAAATTTGTTGTTATTTATGTAAAAAATGAAAAGGGCGTGTTTATCCAAAACAGCATTTTCAGGCTCTTTTCTTGAAATTTATATGGAAGTTTTTATATATCTAAGATATTACTCTTATGAAAGCTATTGTGGCTCTGGGAGGAAACGCACTAACTGGCAAGGAAAGAAAAGCAGATATAGAAAAACAATTTGAGGCAACAAAAAATACTGCAAAATCAATTGCCAGAATGATTAAGAACGGATGGCATATTGGTATAACTCATGGCAACGGGCCACAAGTAGGTGCTTTACTTTTGCAGCAGAAAATTGCAATGCAGCATGTTCCCCCAATGCCGCTTCATGTTCTGGGTGCATTAACTCAGGGAGAAATAGGATACATTGTTCAGCAATGCCTGCTCAATGAATTTAAACGGCAGGGAATAAAAAGAAAAATTGC
>MTNE01000180.1 GCA_002011355.1 Thermoplasmatales archaeon JdFR-43
CTCCGTTATAGATGTAAGGAATGCGGAAAGGCTCACCAGAAGAAGGGTGTAAGGGCCAAAAGATTCGAATTCAAGAGGTGATGAGATGGCATCACCGTTCTATAAAGTAAAGTGTAAGGATTGCAATAATGAACAGATTATTTTCAGCAAGGCAAGCATGCAGGTAAGATGCCATATATGTGGCACTTTGCTGGCTGAACCCACAGGCGGGAAGGCGAAAATAAAGGCGGAAATATTAGAGGAATTGAGACATGCTTAAAGATTTACCAGAAAAAGGGGAGCTTGTTGTATGCACTGTAACCAAAGCAAAGGGGTTTGGAGCTTTTGTGGAGCTTGAAGAATATCCAGGTAAGAGAGGATTCATTCATATAAAAGAAGTTGCTCCTGGATGGGTTAAGAATATCAGAGATCATGTGAGGGAGGGGCAGCGAATAGTCTGCAAGGTAATGGATATTGATCCATCCAAAGGGTATGTTGACCTGTCTTTAAAAAGGGTTAATGAGCATCAGAGAAGAGAAAAGATTCAGCAGTGGAAAAATGAGCAGAAGGCAAAGAAGTTGCTGGAAATGGTTGGAAAAAGAGTAGGACTCACTCTGGAAGAGTGTTTTGAAAAATTTGGTTACGAATTAATTAAAAAATTTGGAAGCTTATATACTGCTTTTGAAGAGGCAGCCAGAAAAGAAAAAGTTCTGGAGGAAGAAGGATTCAGCGGCGAATGGATTGATGTTTTTGTAGAAATAGCAAAGGAAAATATTGCAGTTCCATATGTTGAAATAAAAGGATATGTAGAGATGACTTGTCCCTTGTCTGATGGGATAAAGCATATAAAGAAAGCACTGGAAATGATAGAAGGCGAGAAAGACGAAATTAAAATAGAAGTCAGGTACATATCAGCGCCTTTATATAGAATAGAAGTAAAAGCCCCTGATTATAAGTCAGCAGAGAAAGAATTAAAGGCCAGGGTGGAAAAAAGTATAGAGTATATTAAAAAGCACGGCGGTTCAGCAAAATTCATGAGAGAATTAAAATGAAATACTGTTATAAATGCAAGAGATATACTCTAAAGGATATTTGCCCCGTTTGTGGAGAGAGAGCATACAAAAAGGAACCACCCCGCTTCTCTCCACAAGATAAGTATGGAAAATATAGGAGGATGTTGAAAAAGGAGGAAAGAAAATGGAAAAGATAAGAATTAAAGAAGCAACCGTTGTTTATTTCGAAAAGCCGAAGTTGAAAGAGCCTGTGTTAATAGAAGGACTGCCAGGTGTGGGCAACGTCGGTAAGCTGGCGGCAGAGCATTTAATAGATGAAATCAGGGCAAAAAAATTTGCAGAAATATATTCCACAGATTTTCCTCCACAGGTGTTTGTGAATGCAGACGGTACGATAAGGCTTGTTAAGAATGAGTTATATTACAAAAAATCAAGAAAGGGAAAGGATTTAATTATACTCACAGGTGATTTTCAGGGAATGAGCCCCAAAGGACAGTATATTCTCGCAGAAGCTGTTCTGGATATAGCAGAAGAATTTGGAACAAGCATGATATATACGCTGGGAGGCTATGGAATAGGTATGGAAGTTGAAAAACCACGAGTCATTGGAGCTGCAACTCATCTGGAGATAGTTGAAGAATTAAAGAAATACGGCGTGATTTTCAAGGGAGAAGAAGGAGGAGGAATTATTGGAGCGTCGGGCTTATTGCTCGGCCTTGGCATGCTACGTGGCTTAAAAGGAGCATGTTTAATGGGTGAGACATCTGGCTATATAGTTGATCCAAATTCAGCAAGAGAAGTGATAAAAGTGCTGACAAAAATGCTCNGTATAAAAATAAGCTTTGCAAGACTGGATGAGAAGGCAGAAGAAGTTAAAAAAATTACAGACAGGATAAGAAATCTTGAGAAAACGCTGGCAGAAAAAGAACGCAAAGAAGATTTGAGATATATAGGATAATGGAGGAAATTGGAGAAATTAAGGAGAGCACCACTTCGTCATTTGTTTTTAGAACTGAGAAGGATGTCAGAAAGCATGACTATGTGAGAGTAGATGANATNNTAGCTCANATATGGGAAGTAAAGCAAATGAGCAATGGAACTTTTGCATATGCAAATGTTATAGGTTCTTTGAGCAGGCGATATATGCCGAGAAGCCCATTCAAAATAGGAAGCAAAGTTTACAGGGCAGATGAAAAGTTTGCGAAGAGGATTTTGGGAATAAGCGAAGATGGCATATATGTTGGTGTTATTAAAGATTCAAATGTAAGAGTATATCTTTCCCCAGATATCCTTATCCAGAAGCATTTATGCATTCTGGCAAAAAGTGGAAGCGGCAAAAGTTACACAATGGGTGTTATAGCAGAGGAATTTATAAAGAGAGATATTCCCATTGTCATTATAGACCCACATGGAGAATATGTTTCTTTAAGAAGGCCGAATCTGGATAAAAATGATATGGCGGCAATGAAAAGATTCGGTGTAAGGCCGAGAGGTTATACAAAAAATGTTTATGAATTTGCTCCAGTATGCAGTAAAAATAGGGAGGCGATACCTCTTTACCTGGACGAAACAAACCTTTCATTCCAAGATTTACTCAATTTACTGCCAAATGCCACATCACAGCAGAAAGGAGTCCTATATGAAGCATATAAGAAGGCGACGGAGAAGAAAATTTATATGCTAAAGGACATTCTCGAAGGAATAAGAGATGCAAAGAGCAATGCAAAATGGAATTTGATTCCTCAGATAGAGCAGATAATTTCAATGAATTTGTTTTCTGTGAATTATACGCCATTAGGTGAGATTGTTAAAAAGGGAAGATGTTCCATAATAAATCTTAGAGGAGTGCCGCCATATATCCAAGAGATTTTAGTTGCCATATTATTAACAAAAATTTTTGAGGAAAGAAAAAATGGGGCCATTCCTCCCGTTTTGATAGTCATAGAAGAAGCCCATAGATATGCGCCAGAAAGAGGACAAGGAAAAAGTTTCGCTGGAGATATAATAAGGACAATTGCCTCAGAAGGAAGAAAATTTGGAATGGGACTTGCCATATTAAGCCAGAGAGCAGCGCGTGTTGATAAAAATGTGCTTTCTCAGTGTAACACTCATATTATACTAAAGACTACGAATCCAAATGATTTGAAAGCGATAGTGGCAAGCGTTGAAGGCTTGGATGCAAAAGCAGCTGATGAAATTCAGATGTTGCCTGTAGGTATAGCAATCGTAGCCGGCTTACCTCTGGCGGCGCCGATTTTTGTCGAAATAAGGCCAAGAGAGACGTTACATGGTGGAAAGCTTGCCTAACAGAAAAAAATATGAGTGGTATCGTCATCATGCATGGGCTGGTTTAGGTTTGCTTTCAATATTTCTCGCAATAAGATATTTTGTTTTTATTCCAGATATAATTTCACTGCCTGTTATTTTTATTCTTGTTGCATATATTTTGATTGCTTTGCTGCAAACTTACAGATATAGTTCTGCTCTTATTGCTGAAAAAGAGACAGCATCCGCTGATTTGGAAAAGGAAAAATTGAAGTTTATTGCTGAAAAAGAAAAGTTAAAGTTAGAAAAGAAAAGGATCAAGGCTGAATTAAAGGCGAGGAAAAAAGCAAATAAGAAGTGAGGATATCTATTATAGAAAGATTTATATACTCGTTTTTATTTTGATAGCATTATGCTATCAAATTCGTTAGGTGTGGTATTAGTTGCAGAAGATGACCAATTCATTCAGGATTTAATTAGAAGACACCTTTCCTCTATTGGTATAGAGGTGTTCTTTGCCTCAGATGGCATAGAAGCCGTTAAAAAATACAGTGTTTTGATGGAAAGCGGAAAAAGACCGGACATTGTGATAATGGATATAGGTCTGCCCTTTAAAGATGGCATAGAAGCAACAAAGGAGATTTTACAGATTGATGAAGATGCAACTAT
>MTNE01000083.1 GCA_002011355.1 Thermoplasmatales archaeon JdFR-43
TCTGGCCTTATCCATCCTGTGAATGTAAACTGATATGTTGCTGCTCCTGTTGTCACATTTATTGTGTAAATATCGGCACTTTCATCATATGCAGCAGCCCAAAGCTGTGTTCCATCCCAAGTCAATGGTCCCCACTGTATATCTTCTTTACTTGTTGTAATATAGCCTAAATCATTTCCATCTACATCTGTCATATAAATTCTGCCAGGATTATCAGTTAATGTGTAATACAACCTTGAACCATCAAATGCAAGACCGCGACCATTTCCTTTTACAGGTGCAACGAACTGTTTCACCACTCTTCCAGATGGAATCTCAAAAGCTGTTATATACGGCGAGTTAGGCCAGTCTGGTAAGCCGTCCTGTATTGCCCAGATCACCTTTACTGGGCTATCCTGCCACCCTTCAAAGCTATAATTCCTGCAGTATTCTGGATACAATTCATGCCATTCTGTTCCTCTTGATATCCAATAACCTGGGAATGGATAATCTTCTGGGTCCGGTACTTTCTGATCTGGGTATGGATGCAGATAAATTGGTTCTTCTTCATTGTAGCATACTGGATGCTCCTTGTAGACTTCTGGGTCATAAGCATCAACATATATGTCAACCTGTGTTATATTATCACTTGTATTAATTGAGTTATCCAGCCAGTCTGAAGCTTCATAGAAGTAGTATATTGAATGCAAGCATTCTCTATTAAATCTTAATGGAACAGATGCATTTTCTGGCACAATCTTCCACCATAACTCGCCATTTATTTCAACAACTTCTCCATATTCATCATCACTGTAATTTGCTGGATGCTTTTCTTTCTCTGGAGTTGTATAGTTCCAGTATTCATATCTCCAGTAGAATGTGAAATCTCTCCAGCCGACTGCACATTCTGGTTCATCTGTCAAGTTAAGCCANAATGTTTTGCCCGCCCTCACAAACTGCTTTCCAGTTTCCTCATCATAATAGAAGCCGTGAGCATCTGGATATTCTATATGCAATTCTGGCGGGCTATCATCTACATAATGAGTCTGATTTATGATGCGTACATTGCCAAGCAAATCTTCTGCTCTTATCTGTAATATGTGCTTGCATTCTTCATGGAATTGTATCTTTGTGAATTCAACTGTATCATTGATTGCAACATACCAATATTTACCATCTACATATGTTATGTTATAATTGCCACAATACATATCTTTGCTATCTACTGGATGCCATGTATCATCGAACCATATTCTGTAAAGCAAGCTCTTCACTCCTACTCCTCCCATGCACCATTCATCCCACGTATCCAGAACTAATGTTGCTTGGGTGGTAAGCCATGTTCCGTTCAATCCATCATGTTCCTCTTCCACACTATATTCTGTATATTCCATTGGATAGAAGTATGGATATATTGGATAATACTCAATCTTGAAGGTGAAATCACATGAATAATTAACTTCCCCATCTACAATTGCATATCCGCCTGCATATGGATTGCTTCCGTTGTAATACCAGTGTAAATCAGCATATGATTTTACAGTAAGCCAGTATGTTTCACCATGCTCCACATATAGGCGCTCTGGCAGGTGGAACTGTATCCATCCATCTACTTCATCATCTATCGATATTATTTCAGATTTGGCCAGCATTTCTGTTTCGTTCCATATCTCCACCCATGTATCATTTGTCTCAAACACTACATCCCCTGAACCAACTAACTTAACACTTACTGCATCAATATAACTCCATGGAGCAGCAAAACTCTGGTTATCGTCCCAGATAGATCCTACGTCTCTAAGATTTCTTATAGAAGCAAATTCTCCATCTAAAGGTTGTTCTAACGCCACAATCTTTTCAATATCTTTTCTTATTGCTGGTGGTGTATTATCTACCCAGTGTTTCTGCTTGGTTGACATATTATTGCCAACATAATCCATTGCCCAGTAGTGTATCTCATGACAGCAATCATACTCTAGATATGTAACATTTGAAATATAACCTACTCTTGGGTCCAAATCTCCTTTTTCATTGTCAATAATGACTACCTTCTCATATCTTGTTGTATTCCATTGTTCACTTTCATTGGTACAATTTTCTTTCCACCATATTTCATAGCCAAATTTCCATACTCCTGCTCCGCCTCCACAGCCAACATCACTTATATTGAACCAGATTGGTGTACGGTTTGTCACCCAAGTTGCATTTCCATAAATGCCCGGCTGCTTTGGTTCTCCGATCTCTTTAACTATTACAGGTGGTGAACAATCAACGGCGATATCAATATCAAATGGTCCATTGTGATTACCCAGATAATCATCCATCTCCCATATTATTTCATGGAAACACTCTTCTCCTATAAACTGATTTATATCCACGGATATCCTGCCGATTGTCTCGTCCAAATCGTATACGCCATTGTCCATTACACTAACTTCAGTAATCAAATCAAAAGGTCCAGGCTGATCTGGATTCCACCATATTGAGAAGTTAAGCCAAGCTGCACCACTTGCATCATCTGTTACATTAATCCACATTGGTGTTGTACAATTTATTGCAGGGAATCCCTGGATTGTATAATTTGGATTGCCAAATACTGGTGCTGCATATGGTGGAGGTGTATCATCTACATAATGACTCTGATTATGCACTCTTTCTGCATTACCCTTCAAATCCACGCTATAATATTCTATATAATATAGTCCTTCCCCCTGATCAAGAGTAAAGTTACCTGTATAAAGTGAGAAATTGCCGTCTATACCAACTCCAGTTCCAGGCGTAGGTGTCCAGCTCCCATTATACCATATTCTATAATATATTGCGTCTACTCCTGTTGGATCTGTACCATGTGGTGCATCTTCTGCTGTCAAATTAAATATAGTATGAGAAGTTACATAATAACCATCTGCATACTGCGGATTTCCTATTGTTTTTGTTGTTTTTGGTTGATCGATTGTTATATTAAACCACTGTCCAGGGAGTAATGCATTTATGATGGTGCTATTATCTCCTCCAAAACCATTTAGGACTGCGTATCCTAGAATTATATCCCCATTTGCCCAATCCAATGGAAGATTACCCAAATTCACGCTGTAATATCCGCTTGCATCAGTTGTATTCTCAAGATAACCTAGTATCGTTCCTAAAGTTGCATATCACTGTAATATTTACAAGTGCACCCTCTACAGGTGTACCATCCTCATATGTGACATATCCAAAAACCGCATGTGGAGCTGCTCCCTCTGCTTCTCTAAGCAACATAAGTGAGACAGCTGATGTAGCAACAATCACAGCAAGGATTGTTGCAATAATCTTTCCCTTTCTTTCACTAATACTACCCATATTTAATTTTGCTCTACTCATTTTATTCCCCCCTTTTTACTAATTGCATTGTTAGGTTAAGGAATATGTTCGTTCTTTATATAAATTTCTATTTTTTTCGATATCCTTTTAAGATATATAAAAGGCATTTTACCCTGTCCAATTATGGAGGATGAGAATAATGTCTTTAACATTGATTATCCCGTCTCCATTTAGATCCAAAGCATGAACATTGCCTTCTGGATTTTCTTCCCAGTGAGATATTATTTTGATGATATCAAGAACATTCACCTGCCCATCAGAATTTAAATCTGGCATAAAATATCTGCATGTAGCATCTGGTATATCTGGTAATTCTTCCATGTGTCCAAGATGGTCTACCGCAATGGTTGCAAATCTGTAATAGCCAACCCCCTCTGGCATTGAAAAATTCCATTGCGGCAAGGTATTGTTACCATATAGCCGCCAGTTACTCCAAGTTGAATTATCCCATGAATACTGATAATATAAAGAGAAGTAGGCTATACCACATGCATCCTCTCCACCTGCAACTATAGTGATGTTATTTGAAAAGGCATAACAAGTGAGAGGAAGTACATAGCTAGATGGAGGTGA